>JAKLIC010000067.1 GCA_022709825.1 Bacteroidota bacterium
AACAGGAGATATGGAACATGATTTGACTACACTCAAAGCTCCATTTATCATGATAGATCATCACCAAGCCCCCGATTCATATGCTGAAGTAACCTTTTCTGATACAACTTATGGTTCAACCTGTGAAATGGTTTATGATTTTATTGCAGTTTTAAATGGTTTAGAATTAATAGATAAAACCATCGCAACTTGTTTATATACAGGAATTGTAACTGATTCCGGTTCTTTTAAATTCCCAAAAACAACAGGAAAGACTCACCGAACGGTTGCTCATTTAATTGATTTAGGAATTGATAATAGCGAAATTCATAATTTGTTGTTCAACAATAATTCATTCGAAAGCTTACAATTACTAGGAAAAGCTCTTCAAAACATGAAACTTTTGAAAGCTCAAAAAACAGCATATATTACTTTAACACAAGAAGAACTTGATCGCTATCACTTTCAAAAAGGAGATACGGAAGGAATTGTAAATTATGGATTATCAATCAAAGACATTATCTTTGCTGCCATTTTTATCGAAAACAAAGAAGAAGGAATTATTAAAATTTCGCTCCGTTCCATCGGTGATTTTGACGTAAATCAACTAGCTCGGGAACATTTTCATGGTGGCGGTCACATCAATGCATCCGGTGGAAAATCATTAGTTTCGATGAAGGAAACCATTAATAATTTTGAACAAATTGTAAAAAACAACCCTAAATTAAAATTCTAAATGAAACTTAAGTATTTTTTTTTCCTTTTATTTTTTGGCATGCTATTCGCATACGGTTGCAAAGAACCGGAAGCAAGAAAGCCCATTTATAAATCGTCCGGTAGTTTTATGAAAGAGTCAATTATTAGAAATAAAAAATTAATTGTAGCCGAAGAAAAAGCAATTGATTCCATCATTAAAAGTAATCCTGAAAAAAAATATCTTACTTCTGAAAAAGGATATTGGTATACGTATGAAATACAAAACCAACAAGATACTTTGCGCCCTAAACGTGGGGATGTTGCTTTTTTTGATTATGAGATTTTTGATTTAAAAGGAAATGTTATTTATACTGCATTAGAGCTCAGACCTCAAAATTATTTAGTTGACAAACAAGAAATAATGATTGGCCTTCGTGACGGTATAAAATTAATGCGAAAAAATGAAAAAGTGTCTTTTCTGTTTCCCTCTCACATCGCTTATGGCTATTTGGGTGATAAAAACAGAATTGGTTCAAATGTTCCGATAATCTGTACTGTTACCTTAACAGATTTCAAAAAAGAAAGTGTAATAAAGAATAATAACAACAGCTCAAATCAATAATTATTTAAAAAAAATGAAAAAAATTGTATTTCTATTTTTAAGTTTGACTTCTCTTCTTCTTGTTTCTTGTGGAGAGAACTATGACCGTTTAGGAGACGGTATTTTTGGTGTCATAAAAACCGGTAAAGGGGAAATAATTGTATCCTTAGAATACAACAAAACACCTATAACCGTAGCAAACTTTATATTATTAGCCGAAGGGAAAAATAAGCATGTAACTTTAGAATCAAAAAAGGGAGCCCCTTTTTATGATGGTTTAAAATTTCATCGCGTGGAAGCTAATTTTATGATTCAGGGTGGCGATCCAAATGGAGACGGAACCGGCGGACCGGGTTATAATTTTATGGATGAAATAACCGATTTATCACACGAAGGTCCGGGCACTTTATCGATGGCAAATGCAGGTCCCGGAACGAATGGTTCACAATTTTTTATAACCCATGTTGAAACAAAGTTTTTAGATGGTAGACATACTGTTTTTGGTAAAGTAAAAGAAGGTCAGGAAGTAGTAAATGCTATTGTAAAAGATGATGTAATCGAGAGTATTATTATCGTTAGAAACGGTGAAGCAGCTAAAAAGTTTGATGCTGTGAAAGTATTTGATGACCGATTGAAAACAGAAGCAGAAAACAGAAAAAAAATGGAAGCGGAAGAGGCCATCAAAAAAGAGGCATTTCTTGCTGAATTCAAAGAAGTTATAGATACAAAATTAGCCTTCTTCGAAACCCAGAAAAAAGCAGCTCAAAAAACAGCTTCCGGATTACAGTATGCTATTTATGAAAAAGGAAAAGGAAAAAAACCTGCAAATGGTTCCACTGTTTATGTTCACTACGCCGGATTTTTTGAAAGCGGAGAACTTTTTGACAGTAGTAAAGAGGATGTTTCAAAAGCTTTTGGAAAATTTGATCAAAACAGAGCCGATGCTAAAGCCTATACCCCATTTCCATTTCAATACGGCAATAAAACTGGTTTAATTCCGGGATTTTTAGAAGGATTAGAAAAATTAAACTTTGGAGATAAGGCTATTTTATTCATACCTTCTCAATTAGGTTATGGTGAAGCAGGTGCTGGCGGAATTATTCCCCCAAATTCAAATTTAATTTTTGAAATCGAACTATTTGAAGAATTACCTAAACAATAATTATAAAATTAACAAAACATGAAAAAAATAATTTCAATTTTCATTCTATCCATTAGTTTGTCTACCCTTGCTCAAACTGAAAACGGTCTATACGCAGAAATTCAAACTATAAAAGGTAAAATCCTTTTAAAATTAGAGTATGAAAAAACACCCATAACAGTAGCAAATTTTGTTTCATTGGCAGAAGGAACAAACATGGAAGTAACTGATGCCAATTTAAAAGGAAAACCTTTTTTCAACGGACTTAAATTTCACCGTGTTATTGCCAATTTCATGATTCAAGGGGGAGATCCAACAGGAACCGGTAGCGGTAGCCCAGGGTACAAATTCGCAGATGAAATTACCGATTTAAAACACAATAGCCCCGGTATACTATCTATGGCAAATGCAGGCCCCGGAACGAATGGTTCTCAGTTTTTTATCACCCATGTAGCTACTCCACATTTAGATGGAAAACACACTGTTTTTGGAAAAGTTATAGAAGGTCAAGATGTAGTGAATGCTATTGCCCAAAATGATTTGATGGACAAAGTAACTATCATTCGTGTAGGTGATGCCGCTAAAAAATTTGATGCTCCAAAAGTTTTTCAAGGTAGATTAGCTGCTGAAATAGAAAAGCAAAAGAAAAAAGAAGAAGCATTAAAAATTGAAAAAGTAAAATTTAACGAATACGTTAAAAAAACATTTCCTAAAGCAAAAATTTCACCTTCAGGATTAGCTTATATAATTGAAAAAACAGGAACCGGTGAAAATGCAAAACCGGGTAATACTGTATCCGTACATTATATTGGTGAATTAGAAAATGGCAAACAATTTGACAGTTCTTATGAAAGAAATCAACCTATTGAATTTGTATTAGGACAAGGTCGTGTAATTCCGGGTTGGGAAGAAGGAATTGCGTTATTAAATAAAGGAGCAAAAGTTAAACTGATTATTCCTTATTGGTTAGCCTACGGAGAAAGTGGAAGACCTCCGGTTATTCCTGAAAAAGCAACTTTGATTTTTAATACGGAACTAATCGAAATTAAATAATTTCTATTTAAAAACCGAAACCCAAAAAGTTTCGGTTTTTTTATGTTTTGAATTTCCAGTCAAATTCATCTTGATTTTTAATGATTGCACCCAGTTCAACTTTTATCACTTGACCAAATTCAGCTTGTAAAATTATCCAATTCTCTTCATTGAAGTAATTGGTCACACTATCAAATACTTCCTCTTCAAATAAAGTAAACCCTTTTTTTTCCAAAATAGATTTCACTTCAATTAAGTCTTGACCAATCACTTTTTGATTAAACAAACGTATTTCAGGATTTGATATAATGATATAACCCAATTTAAAATCTTCTTCTTGATAAAAAGTTAAACGGGCTTTGAAAGCATTATACAATAAAATCTGATTATCATCTTCATCTTTAAAAACTGAATCTGCCTTTCCAAATAAACTTTCAACATCTTTTTGCTTCATCCCAAAAAGCAATTGATCTAATCCAAATTTAGGTTTAAGTTCCATGCTTACTTATTTTGAATAATTAATTTTTTTGTTAAGGTATTGAAACGATAGAATAAAAACACAGCTGCAGTTGACAAGCCGGCTAACAATCCAATCCAAACCCCAATGGCTTTAAGTTCTGTATACAATCCCAAGTAAATTGAAATTGGAAAACCAATCACCCAATAGGCAACAAAAGTAATATACATGGGAATTTTTACATCTTGTAAACCTCTCAAAGCTCCCAAAACTACCACTTGCAATCCGTCTGATATTTGAAACAAAGCGGCTACAATCAATAATTGTGAAGCAATGGCTACTACTTCCAAATTATCTTGTAAATGAATCGTTTGTTCCAAATTTAAAAAAGGAATTGGAAGTACTTTATGGAAAATAATAAACAGTAATGCAAAAACTATTTCTAACAAAGTAGCTAATAGAAAGATGGATACTGCAACAATTCGCAATTTTTTATAATCCTGTAATCCTTTTTGATTTCCCACGCGAATCATCGCTGTTACACTCAGTCCCATCGCAAACATAAACGTTAAAGAAGCCAAGCTCAACGCTATTTGATTAGCCGCTTGACTCGTAGTTCCAATCATTCCGCAGAGCCAAATTGCCCCGGTAAACAACGCCACTTCAAAAAACATTTGCAATGCGGATGGAGTTCCTAAATTGACAATTTTTTTAATAGTTGACTTCGAAATTTCCTCCCAACTAAATTTTTCAAAATAGGGATGGAATTTAGGTTTTTTCACCATCACATAATGCATAAAAGCCAACATGACAATACGTGCAGTAATTGTGCCAATAGCTGCTCCAACGATTCCCATAGCAGGAAAAATCCAAATTCCGAAGATTAAAAAATAATTGATAATTACGTTGACAATATTTCCAATAATCGTCGCCCACATGGAATATTTGGTTTCACTTTTTCCATCAGCAAATTGTTTATAAGCTTGAAACATAATCAATGGAATCAATGAAAAAGCTACGATATCTAAATAAGGTTTTGCCAATTCTACTACTTCTGCGGGTTGACTCATAAAAGCAATTAATGGTTTGGCAAAAAAGATGAGTAAAAACAAAATCACACCTAAAAGCGTACATAAAAACAGGCCGTTATGAAATGCTCCTCTACCCTTTTCAATTGATTTTTCACCATCCGCTTCAGCAACAATGGGTGTTATGGCGGTGGAAAAACCAATTCCCAACGACATGGCTATAAAAATAAAACTATTCCCGAGAGAAACTGCCGCCAACTCTTTTGGTCCCAATTGACCTACCATCGCATTATCAACAATTCCCACAACGGTATGCCCTAACATTCCGATGATGATAGGATAGGCTAATCGCAGATTATAACCAAATTCTTGTGTATAGATTTTGAGTGTCATCATTATTTTATAACGATGGCAAAAGTATGGTTTTTATAGCTATCTTTCAACTGTAAGTATAGTACATTTTCTGTTTAAATAGAGTAAAAACACTTTTAAAAAATCAGTAAATTAACTCTCCACTTTTAAAAACTCTCGATACAAGGCTATATTTTCTCTCACTTTATCATCCATTTCAGGCTCTTTTATATCGGTGTATTTTTCTAATTCGTCTAAAATGGTTTTCGCAACAATATATCTAGCAGTTTCTTTATTATCTGCCGGAACAATATACCAAGGAGCGTGGGGCTTTGAAGTTTTATTGATAGCTTCCTCAAAATTGTTTGTATAGTCATTCCACAACGCTCTTTCTTTTAAATCGCCGGGAGAAAATTTCCAATTGTGCTTTTCAGTTTCTAAACGTCTCATGAGTCGCTGACGTTGTTCTTCCTTACTCAAATGAAGAAAAAACTTCAAAATAATGACACCGTTTGAAGCCACATGTTTTTCAAAGGCATTTATGCTTTCAAAACGATTTTCCCAAAATTCAGGCGTAATATCTTCCACCTTTTCAATACCTGGAATATTTTCGTTCATAATATATTCCGGATGAACACGTGTGACCAATACGTTTTCATAATGTGTACGATTGAAAACAGCAAATTTCCCTTTTTCAGGTAAAGCCAAATAATGTCGCCATAAAAAATCATGTTCTAATTCTGAAGAATTTGGTGTTTTAAAACTATGAACAACCACGCCACGGGCATTAAACTCCTTAAAAACTTCACGAATCAAACTGTCTTTTCCTGCCGTATCCATTCCTTGCAAACAAATTAATACACCATATCGATTATGAGCATACATCATATCTTGTAGTTTGCTCAATTTTTCACGGGTTTTTTGAAGAATTTTTTCTTTCTTTTTTTCGGAAGTTTCAATATCTAAAAAAGTGGGAGCCTTCGCTAAACTTATATTTGAATCGACTCGAAATTGTTCAGGTTTTATATTTTTCATCTGATAAGAATTAGATTGTTTAATTTTACACCAAAATACAAAAAATCATGGAGAAATTTCAGTTAGAAGTTTTTTTAATACTTATGAATATCGGATCAGCTTCGGGATTGGTTTATACGGAAGATAAATTATTCTTGATTCAAGACAATAGTACCTATTTGTACCAATATAATTTTTCGTCTAAGAATTTAACTTTAATTGAATTAGTTGCTGAAGCGGCAAAATCAATTGACAAAAAAAACAAACCTGATTTTGAATCGATTACTTTAGTAAAAAATCAATTGCAACTATTTGGGTCAGGTTCAGGTATCAAAAGAAATCAGCTTTTTTCCTATGATTTAAAAACAGGTAAAATAACAGAGCGAAACATCCAATTGCAACATGACAGTTTACAAAAAAAGTTTGACATTTCTGCGGAAGATTACAACATAGAAGGAGTTATTTTTTACAATCAAAAAACTTTTTTCTTTCAACGAGGCAACGGTCCGAAAGCACAAAACGGTGTTTTCATATTAAATGACGACACCAAAGAAACAAGCTATCACCCGATTGAATTACCCGAATTAAAAGGTGTCAAAGCTACATTTACCGATGCAGTTTTGGTGGATAATCAAATCTACTTTTTGGCTGCTGCCGAAAAATCGGAGTCAACTTATTTTGATGGCGAAGTAACCGGGACGATTATTGGCAGACTTTCATCTGAAACGTTGGAAGTTGAATATACTGAGAAAATTTCTGATGTCCATAAATTTGAAGGCATCACACTCTATCAAAAAAACAGCAATTCTTTGGAATTTTTACTTTGCGAAGATAAAGACTCGGAAGACCTGAAATCAACTATTTACAAATTAACCATAAAAAAAACCACTCGATAACGAATGGTTCTTCTTAGGTTAAGGTAAATTCGGGGCAAAATTACCTTTTCATAAAAATGTTGGTGTAGTATTTTTTTCCGGTTGCAGGATTTGTTTTGATTGATATACCAAAGTGAGTATATTCTCCTTCGATATTTTCTTTGTGACCATCACTTAATAGCCAAGCATTTAAAACACCGGCATTAGACTGATAATTGTAAGCTACATTTTCACTCACTTTTACAGCTCCTAATACTTGTTTGATGTTATTAGCTCTTTGCTCAAACTGTTGATGACCAACTACATCATTCGAAATCATGTAGTCATTATGTTCAGCTGATTTAAAGGAAATGTGATTGATAGGTTGTAAAGTATTTAACCCAACACTAGCTCTGTGCTCATTGATTTTTGACATAAGGTCTAATTCAACGTCAGTATAAGAAAAATTCTCAACGATTGGAG
>JAKLIC010000068.1 GCA_022709825.1 Bacteroidota bacterium
TTAGTACTGCACAAAATATGATTGAATCAATGCTTTTTTTACATCCAAACGGAATCTTAGTATTAGAATATTTTGATTTATTGAAAGTATTTGTGCTTGTTGGACTATTATTCCTAACACATTTTTATATGCGTCACCATACCGTAAAAATGGTTTCTGAATCGGTACCCAACTGGTTGTTTTCCTTCGTATGGGCTATAATGATTTTTTTAATTGTGATTGCACAAGGTAGTGGTGAACAGTTTATTTATTTCCAGTTTTAATCACAAATTAAGAGACTAAATCTTCGCAAATCATGATTAAACTCTTTAGAAGAATCAAAAAAAACTCCTTGAACAAGGCAAAATCACTAATTAACAAGAGAACATAAAACTCGATTTGAAAAAAAATTGAGTTAGTCTCCCTCTATTCATAAAAAAGAGTTAATACGTAAAGTACTAATTGATTTTTAATGCTATTTTAGTAATCGATTTAAAAAAATTATTAATCAGCAAATTTGCGGCTAATTGAAAAGTAAACCATGTCAAAAATTTTTCTCGTAATACTAGTGTTTTTTGGATTTCAACAAATCAACGCTCAGGAATTCACCCGTCGCGATTCACTACAAGGTAGTCTACGCCCGGAACGAACTTGTTTCGATGTACTTCGGTATGACTTGAATTTGACCATTGAACCGGAATATAAAACAGTCAAAGGTTACAATGACATTACCTTTAAAGTAATTGAAAAAACGCAGAAAATCCAGTTGGATTTATTTGAAAACATGGTGGTGGATAGTATCATTTTCAATGAAAAAAAACTGCAATACAAAAGAGAATTTGATGCTGTTTTTATCAGTTTTCTTAGTGAATTACCTTTAAATTCTGAGCAAAAAATTAGGTTTTATTACAATGGCAATCCGTTAGTTGCTAAACGGGCACCATGGGATGGTGGTTTTGTATGGAAAAAAGACAGCAACGGAAACGATTTTGTCGGAGTGGCAGTACAAGGAACCGGAGCCAGTTTGTGGTATCCCGTAAAAGACCATCAAACCGACGAACCTGATAGAGGTGCTTCCGTCAAAGTTGCAGTTCCAAATGGTTTAATGAACGTTTCTAACGGTAAATTTATAGGCAATGAAAACCTCAATAATGGCTTTACCCGTTGGGATTGGGAAGTAAAAAATCCAATCAATAATTATAACATCGTCATTAACATTGGTGATTATGTCAACATCCATGAAAAATTAGACGATTTAGACTTAGATTATTATGTCTTAGCTGAAAATGAAGTAGTGGCCCGTAAACATTTTGAAGAAGTTATGCCCATGATGGAATGCTTCCAACAAAAATTCGGAACCTATCCTTTTGTAAATGATGGCTACAAATTAGTTGAAACTCCTTATTTAGGTATGGAGCATCAAAGTGCTGTAGCTTATGGAAATAAGTATACGAAAGGTTATCTAGGAAATGATATGACCGGCACCGGAATCGGGCTAGAATTTGATTTCATCATTATTCACGAAACCGGTCATGAATGGTTTGGAAACAGCATCACTTCAAAAGACATTGCAGATATGTGGATTCACGAAAGTTTTACCACTTATTCAGAATGTGTATACGTTGAATGCCAATTTGGCTATGAAAAAGCGATGGCCTATATCAATGGTCAGAAAAAATTAATTGCAAATCAAAAACCGGTCATTGGGCAATTCGGCGTAAATTATAAAACCGGCAATTCCGACATGTATTACAAAGGAGCTTTGATGCTCAATACGATTCGACATATCATCAACGATGACACAAAATGGTGGGCAATGCTGAAAAAATATGCTGAAACTTACCGCCATAAAATTATTGAAACAAAAGATGTTGTGGCTTTCTTCTCTAAAGAGTCGGGGTTAAATCTATCCCCCATTTTTGATCAATATTTAAAACACAAAGCATTTCCTGAATTAGAATTGAAGTTTAACGAGGGAACTATCGATTTCCGATGGAAAACTGATGTAGAAAATTTTAAAATGCCTTTTGAATGTAAAATCGGCACAAAATCACTGCGTTATGAAGCCACAAATGCTTGGCAATCGGCACCAATTCAGCTAAAGAATCCAACTGATTTCAAGTTGGACGAAAACAAATTTTTGTTTACGAGTAGCGTTGTAAAATAATAAACCACTGATTCCTTGAATTGAAATACTCTTTTCAGGAAATCAGTGGCAATTTTATTAATACATAAATTTACTCAACGTTTCTTTTCGAACAATTTTACCTGTTGCAGTTTCTTCAAAATGTTTTACAAAGTGAATTTCTTTAGGTTTTTCATATTTATCTAACACTTCAAAAACAGAATCTTCAATGGTTATCGGCTCTCCCTCCACAATCAAAACTAATTTTTCTCCTAAAACCGGATCAGGCTGCCCTATCACAAAATAGCGTCTTGGGATTCGGGTGGCTAATTTTTCTTCTATTTGTTCCGGAATCAATTTGATACCACCACTGTTTACCACATTATCATAACGTCCTAACCAAATAAATTCATTTTCAGAAACCATTTCTACAATATCGTTGGTTTCTATGATTCCATTTGAAATAGAAGGTGCTTTAATTAAAAGACAATTATTATCATCCTGCGAAAGCATTACATTTGGAAAAACCGTAAACGCTTCTTCTCCTATTCGCTTCGCTGCAATGTGCGTGATGGTTTCAGTCATACCATAGGTTTCATAAATTTCTGATTTGACTTTCAGTAATTTTTCTTCTAATGGTTTCGTGATTTTGGCACCACCTATGATTATTTTTTTTATGTGATGCAATTTATTCAACGAATATTGAGCTTGCATTGGTACCAACGCGGCAAAATCGTAGTCATGGTCTATTCGCTCTAACGGATTTGAACTAGGAGCAACAAAATCAATTTCCAACCCCAAAATAAAACCGCGAATAAACATCATTTTTCCGGCTACGTACTTAGCAGGTAAACAATGAAGTACTCTGTCACCCGGTTGTAAATCAAAGAAATCTCCTGTCGCTAGAGCTGAACTAACCATCGCTTGCTTATCAACACGAATCAATTTGGGTGTGCCCGTAGAACCGGAGGTGTTTATTTCAAGATAACTTCTGTCATCAAACCAATCTAACAAAAAGTCGCCAACCGGTTTTTCAAAATCTTCGCCTTCTTTTATAAAACTATAAGCAAAAGTGCATAAATCTTCTCTGTTTAAATGAAAACCATTCAGTTTAAACTTGTTATGTACATTGTGGTAAGTAACATCACTATTCATTTTCTTTTCCTTTTATATTAATTAATTCTTTTTCAACATTATATTCTCGAACAGTTCCTGATAATTTTTCTTTCCAATTGGTCCACTCGTATTTTCTCCCAAAAATAAACAAAAGAATTGGGAAAATAACCAGTACCGGAAATAATACATCATAACTTGCAGAAGGCTCTGATACATCTTTAAAAATGGAATGCGTTTGAAAAGCAGTCCAATCTGCCGTTACTAAAAGGGCTCCTACAAGATTATTGGCAGCATGAAAACCCAAGGCCAATTCCATTCCATCATCCATCAAGGTTATAATTCCTAAAAAAAATCCGGTTCCAATATAATAAACCATGATGATGTAACCCAACTTTCCTACTTCCGGATTTGCAATATGCATTAATCCAAACAAGATAGACGTAATCAGTAAAGGAGCTAATTTACTTTTAGTCACCACACCAATTCCTTGCATCAAATAACCCCTGAACAAATATTCTTCAAAACTCGTCTGTAAGGGTATTAAAACAATGGCTAGAATTAAAAAAATATAAAATTTTGAAGCATCAAAATTAAGTATAAAATTTTCCGGTGCATTGTAATATAGGATTAAGGTGGAAACAATACTGAATAATCCCCAAATAGTAAAAGAAAACAAAATTCTTTTCCAATCCACTTTTTTTCGGGAAGTCGTTAAACTTCGAATACTTTGCTGATGAACAAATTTTACCCAAAAAAGCAAGAAAAGACAAGCCGCTGATAACGGGCCAATCAAAATCACAAAAGTCAAATTCACACCAAACTGATCAATAAACAGCTTTAAAGTGTCTTCCACATTCACGTCTTGAGTTGAAAAATAATTCACCACCATTAATCCTAAAAACAAAACAGGAATGGGCAAATAAAATAAAAAATTAAACCTTTTGGTGTTGATTTGTTCAATATACATAGGAAAGCATTTGTTTTCAAATATAGGACTTTTGTAAATGCACATGTTACATTTTTTTTAACAAAATTTGAATTTTGATGCTGTTACTTTGCAAAAAAATAAGAATGATTACCATTATTCACAATCCAAGATGTGGCAAATCCAGAGAAGGCTTAGCCATCCTGGAACAATCAGGAAAACCTTTTCAAGTCATTAAATACCTTGATAAAAACCCTACTGAGGCAGAGTTAAAAGCCATTATTCAAAAACTTCAACTGGCTCCTATCGATTTAGTCAGGCAAAAAGAATCCGTTTGGATAGAACAATTTAAAGGTAAAAACCTGTCAGATACTGAAATCATTCAGGCCATGGTTTCAAATCCTATTTTAATAGAAAGACCAATTGTAATGAATGATTCCCGAGCAATTATTGGCAGACCACCCCATAAAATTATTGATTTTATTGCTTAAAGCATAACAATCATTTAACAAATCTTTGGGATTTTTCGGATAAACCAATAAGTAATTTTGCAGTCTTAATTCAGGCACATAATATTTAATTCATGAAAAAATTAATTTCCTTATTTACACTCCTTTTTATTTGCAGTACTTCACTCCTTTACAGTCAGGAAAGACAAGTACCAAACAAAATAAAAGTTACCGGAAAAGTAATTGACAAATCTACTTCTCAACCCTTAGAATATGCCACCATTGTTTTACAGAATACTAAAAAACCGGAAATGGTAACAGGCGGAATCACCAACAACAAAGGGGAATTTGACATCGAAATCAATGCCGGTATGTATGACATCAGAGTGGAATTTATTTCTTTCAAAACCGTAGAATTTAAACAACGTAACTTACAGTCAAACACTAATTTAGGAACTATCACTTTAGCCGATGATGCAACCCAATTAGACGGAGTTGAATTACGTGCCGAACGTTCCACCGTAGATATTAAACTAGACAAACGCGTGTACAATGTGGGTCAGGATATGATGGTAAAAGGCGGAACCGTGAGCGATGTTCTAGACAACGTTCCTTCCGTATCTGTTGATGTTGATGGAACCGTGAGCTTAAGAGGGAATGAAAATGTTCGAATATTAATTGACGGCAGACCTTCAAACGCAATCAATATTAACGATGCCTTACGAATGATTCCGGCAGATGCCATTGATAAAGTGGAAGTTGTAACAAATCCATCCGCTCGTTATGATGCGGAAGGTGGTGGCGGTATTATTAATATAATCTTGAAAAAAGGTAAAAATCAAGGTTTAAACGGAACTATAACCGGAACAATTGGCGATCCAACTAATCGAAATCTTACAGGTAACATCAATTTCAAATCTGATAATTTCAATCTTTTCACTACACAAGGTTTCAATTACCGCGAAAGTCCCGGGAATTCATTAACAAATACCGAATACTTTAACGAAGACAGAACTACTCGAAACTATATCTATGAAACCAGAGAAAATTCCCGTAATGGAAACAATTATAATGGAAACTTTGGCTTTGACTGGTATTTAGACAAAACGATTACTTGGACAAATACATTATCTTACCGTAAAAATTCGGGAGATAGTCCTGAACATGTTGAATTTGATTTTTACGATGCCAATAAAGTATTTCAATACACTACAATTCGTGAATTAGAACAAACAAACGATAGTGAAAACATAGACTTGTCCTCTAATTTTGTTAAAAATTTCAAAAAAGACGGACACAAATTAACCGTTGATGCTTCCTTTTCAGACAATGCCGATTTAGACTTTTCATTCATTGATGATGAAAATTTTGAAGACGTAAGAACTTTTAACGACCAAACATCAAAACGAACCATACTACAAACCGATTACGTTTTACCAATTGGTAAAAATGGACGTTTTGAAATGGGTTACAAAGGAGATTTTAACGAAAATTTGACCGACTTTACTCAAGAAGATTTTAACGAAAGTTCTAACATTTGGATTAAAAACGACAGCATCAGCAACATCTTTGAATACAAAGAAAAAGTAAACGCACTCTATACACAATACGGAAACAAACTAAACAAATTCTCCTATTTCTTCGGTTTGCGTTGGGAAGATTCTAACATTGACGTGAATCAATTCATCACAAACGATTTTACCAATAAACGCTATAATAACTTTTTCCCAAGTGCCGTTTTCTCCTATGAATTAACTGAAAGCACAAACACTTCATTAAGTTACAGCAGAAGAATTCAACGTCCAAGAGGTAGATTCCTGAATCCTTTTCCAAACTATTCCAGTAACATCAATATCTTTCAGGGAAATCCTGATCTAGACCCGGCCATGACCCATGCCATTGACCTGGTATATCTTCAAAAATGGAAAAAATTAACCTTGAGTAGTTCAGCTTACTATAACTATACCGAAGATTCATTCCAATTCATCCGAAAAGAATCCGGTGCTTTTGTAGAAACCGAAGTGAGCGGTGAAACTGTTTTAACGCCAATCATCCTTACAACCCCGGTTAACTTAGCCACCCAATATCGTTTCGGATTTGAATTTAACTTGAATTACAACCCATTCAAATGGTGGAGATTAAACGGTAACTTCAACTTTTTCAGAAATGAAACTGATGGAGAATACATTTATACAAACTATTTAGGAAACCAAGTCGTTCAAAACTTAGATAATATTGCCATAAGCTGGACAACCAGAATCACTTCAAAAATAACCTTGCCCTACAAAATTGATTGGCAAACCAATGCTACCTACAACGCCCCGCAAACCACTGCACAAGGAAAGAATTTAGGAGTTGTTAGTGCAAACCTTGCTTTCAGTAAAGATATATTAAAAGACAAAGGAACCATTGCCTTAAACGTGAGCGACCTTTTCAATTCCAGAAAAAGAATCTCCGAAACTAATCTTCCGAGTTCGTTTGCCTACAGTGAAATGCAATGGAGAGAAAGACAAATCAACCTTTCCTTCACCTACCGTTTCAACAAACAGAAAAACGAAAAAGAAAGACAACAAAAAAGAGAAGGTGGTGACGAAGAATTCATGGGCAAACCATAAAAACAAAAAGGGACGCAATAGCGTCCCTTTTTGTTACAAAACATTTTAATATATTAAGATGCTTGTTCCTGATCTCTTTTTGCTTTTTTCTCTTTGATTAATTCCATAATAGCTCCGCCCAACCAATAGTGAACAAAACCTACCAAAAATATCATCAACCAAAAACCGATGGTTAAAACGGTAAGGAAGAGAATGAAGCCTAAATACTGTTGAAAATCAAACGACATATTGGGCTTCCCGTTACGTTTAGATTATACCCACAACTTACGCATAAACAGAAAATGCAATTAATTTTTTGAAATTTAAGCATAAAATATAACAACAAAATAAATTTGATCAGGATTTATACATGAGTGCAAAATCTAATCAATTTTTCTTAGGGAAGATTTTCGATCTAAAATCCGGCAAGATG
>JAKLIC010000069.1 GCA_022709825.1 Bacteroidota bacterium
AGGAAACTGTCGAGCCAGATTATAAGATTAAAATTTCGGGTCACCACATTTGGTTGCACATTGGGATGCTGAATCGTGAAAAGCATTCGCCTCACCTACATTTAGAAATCGAGAAGATGGAGGATGGCAATACAGCTGTCCGTGGATTATATGGTCCCGATCCCGTACTTTGGACAATGTTTATGTTTTTACACTTTGTCGTAGCCGGAATATTTGTTATTTTTTCCATGATTGCCTTTTCAAAATGGTCGCTTGATCAGCCTTTCGGGTTTGATTTATTGGTCATGTTTGCCATGGTGAACAGTTGGTTTTTACTCTATTTCATTGCTCGATTAAACCGGAAAAAAGGAATTAACCAAGCAAAAGAACTGGAAGTGTTAATGGAACGAATTTTAGAGTAATTTTTTATTTAATTTCCCAACCAAAACCTGTAGAAAACACATAGTCTGTTTTGACAGCACCTGCCGCCGGCTGGTTGTCAAAATTAACCTGCAATTCCGTTTTAAAATAAAAATCGAAAGGTAAATCATATTTAAATCGGACGTTAGCATCGGTTCGAAACCTACCACTTTCGGACAAACTCGGGTATCCTACCGCAGAGATATACAAATCAATATCTTTAAAATTAAACATATTAAATTGTGTAATTAACAGAGCTTCGGTGGATGTTTTGTCGGTTGAAGCGTCCTCATATTTTTCGATATTATAAGTCAAGCCTGTCCCTACTAACAAATATAATTTATTACTTCTCACTAAATAATTCCCTGCTCCAACACTAGGCACAAAACGACCTTTTAGGGACTGACTCGTATTGGAAAGAAATGATATATTGGTATTCAAAAACCATTTTCGTTTCAAATATCTTTTAGTATCGATGGACCAATCAGTACGTTCAATATCTTCCACATCATCTTGTGAAGTAAATAATTGATTGTAAGTGGCTCTATGAATCCATCGTTCACTGTAATAATTGAGTAGACCTGCAAAAGTAAATTGCTCACTGTTGTTTGTTTGCGTCAAATTGTAACCAAAATCAAAAGAGCCTTTAAAGTGATTCCAAAAGCCATCATCAATTTTTCGTAAAACAACAATTTCGTTAAGAAAAACCTCAATGGCAACATTATTTTCTTGAGTAATAACGGCCTTATTTGGATTTTCTGTTTTAACGTAACCATACATCCTGAATCCATTGGAAAGGACTACAGAATATTTGTTTTCAAGCACCAACGAAACTACTTTATCAAATTCTATGGCAAAATCTTTGTCGCTGTAGGAGGTTTTAACCGTTAGAATATTATTGTTCAACTGCTTAAGCTCACCAACAATAACATCTTTGTTTTTAAATATAATGGTATCCTTCTGTGCATAAAGAGTCACATTAAACAAAGAGAAGAAAAAAATCACGAAGATTTTCATAGCATACAGTGAATCAATCTTTTAATTAATTGATTAAAAATACTCATTTTGAATGAATTCAAACAGAAAAATAATTTGTTAATTCAATAAGTGAATGATATGAATTAAAACTTACTTCTGATTATACCCCAATCGTCTCAACTGAAAAGCATTACTACGCCAATCTTTGCTGACTTTTACATACAATTCGATATGAATTTGTTTACCGAAGAATTTTTCTAAATCGTGACGCGATTGCATACCAACTCTTTTTAAGGCCTCGCCTTTATGGCCAATAATGATTCCTTTTTGCGTATCGCGTTCGACCATGATGATGGAACGGATTCGGATAATCTTTTCATCTTCGATAAATTCTTCCGTTTCTACCTCCACAGCATACGGAATTTCTTTATCGTAGTTCAGTAAGATTTTCTCCCGGATGGTTTCGTTCACAAAAAAACGTTCGGGTTTGTCCGTCAACATGTCTTTTGGGTAGTAAGGTGGCGATTCCGGAAGCAGTTCCAAAATACGATTAAAGACCTCTTTTACGTTGAAATTTTCTAAGGCAGAGATGGCCATTATTTCAGCATTTGGCACTTTTTCTTGCCACATAGCCACTTGTTCTTCCAATTGTTCTTGGTTAGATTTGTCAATTTTATTTAACAACAACAACACCGGAATATTAGAATGGATAATTTTATTAAAAAAAGCTTCATCTTTTAATTCTTTCTCTCCAATCTCTACCATATACAACAACACATCAGCATCTTCAAAGGCAGACTTTACAAATTGCATCATCGATTCCTGCATTTCATACGCCGGTTTGATAATTCCGGGTGTATCCGATAAAACTACTTGAAAATCTTCCCCATTCACAATTCCGAGAATACGGTGACGCGTGGTTTGAGCTTTAGAAGTAATAATGGATAACTTCTCCCCGATGAATGCATTCATCAAAGTTGATTTCCCAACATTTGGATTTCCGATGATATTGACGAACCCTGCTTTGTGTGTCATATGAATCTTTTTGCAAAGGTAGGGATTCTATAGGAATGTAAATAAGGAATACAAAGGAAGTGTTGCAGCGAATATAGAATTATCTATTTAAATCGTATCGTTCGGGTACTTCCTCGCGATTGACGAAAACAAATTTTCCAAATTGCAGAAGATAATGATATACCCTAAATTTCAAAACTGTTAGTTTTAGTTCATTTTCTCCTTTCAATTCCTTTAGAACATGATTAGCTGTGTTTATAAAAAAAATGATTAGGTCGATTATTTAATAATTGCATTCTAGAAAAGTGTATTTTTGCAGGATTCTAAAATAGAATTAGTGCTCTTTTATGTTAAACATACCAACTGTAGTTGTTTATTAATCAATTAAATAGTAAGTCAACAACTATAAATGTGTATTTTAAAAAAAACTAGGCAAATCAGCTGAGAAAATAATTTGGAGAAAATAAATGGCAGAATATATAAAGGATTACAGTATTTTTTATGAATTTATCAAAAAATTCATGCCGAATGGTTTTAAAGAAGTAAATGAAAATGATCCTGTTTTTTTAGAGTTAAATGAGTTATTAGAGGCAAATAATCAGTTCTTTTATATTGCTGATATCATTCAACTGAAAATTCTTTGGACCAGCAGACAAAGCAAAAAGATAATTGGTATCGAGCCCGAGGATGTTTCGCCATACTTTTTTATGGAAGCCACACACCCGGATGATATTCAACGTTTAAATTTAGGCAAAACAAGACTGATAAAACTGTCACAAGATATGTTTATTGCCGGTGAAGGAAAGGCCTTATTATCCACTAACTTCAATGTTCGAAATGCAACCGGAGGCTATACAAATCTATTCATGCAAAATTATTTGTTTTATACAGAGGTACCGTATAAAACCGTTTTTTATCTAAAGATTCATACCGATATCGAATGGTGCAAAAAAATCAAAAAAGGCTTTCACTATTATTTAGGGAACGACATAGCCTATTTCACTTTTCCGGATGAAAAACTATTGAGTTTAAGCAGTGTTTTTACCCTACGTGAATTTGAAATAATTAAACTGATTGAATCCGGTATGAGCACCAAAAAAATTTCAGAAAAACTCTTTCTGAGTCCCTACACAGTGAACACACACCGAGCCAATATTTTAAAAAAATCAGCACACAATAAGATCTCAGATTTAATTTCTGAATTAGTGGAGAAAGGTATTTTATAATCTAAGTCAAACTTTATTATACCACCCGGTACATCAAAACAAAAAGCAACATGTTTACCTGTTGCTTTTTGTCTAATACAATCGAAAACAAGGGCTGTTTACAATCCAAATCGATATTGAAGCCCTGTTAGAATTTGCGTTCTACTTCCCAAGAAACCTACCTCAGCACGAACCATCCAATGTTTATTATATTGAAATTGGGTTCCCAACAAAAAATTCCACATATCAGCCGGACGTTTGTCTAATGAATACTGAACAGTTGCTGTATTCTCATCATTCAAGGCACTGTCAATCGAATTTAAAAAACCGCCTACCGTTTCCAAAGCTCTGTTGGCCGTCTCATATTTAGCTATGTTTACAGGATTGTTTTGTTGCACATTAGTCAAATTGTTCCACCAGTCGTCTACTTGTAATTGTGTGGTTTCCACTTTAATAATCCCATTATCTACCTTTGTTTGTAATCCATCTGTTGAAAGAATATCACTAAGTGGTAATGAACCCGACGTTTCACTGTTTAATTTTAGTCGGAATGCCCCAGTCCAGAAAGTAAGATTCTGCTCCGGTTTATTCAATTTGAATGTTTTACCAAAACGGGGACCAAACACAAAGGCTCGGGCAGGTTTTTCTAAAGCCTCAACATCCGACCAAGTGACATTCATGTCTAACGCAATCCAACCTCCGGCAACTCCTATGGTAGGGGTAAATCCAATGCCAAATGTAGTTGCTTGAAAATTTGCTTTAGTGTCAAAACTTATTACTTCACTCCAAACCCCATCAGCATTTGGAACCCATAAACCGGCGTCGATGGCGGTTGACAAATCAGATTTAGCCAAAATACCATACACATTTAAAAAAGGAAACAACCAAATATCAGGTCGTACATTAAATCCACTGGCGGTAGAAGTGGCTCCGTTAAATCGTACAATTTCATCCAAATCATAGAGCGGACCATTATTAAATCCGACCATTAAATTTTCAATGATTAAATCGGATTCCTGACCTAAATAATTCACCCCTATGCCGGCAGAATAAGGAAGACTGAATCCTTTTTCAGTGGCTTTTGCTCCCCAAATAGGTAAGGAATAAGGATATTCGGCAGTTTTTAAACTATCAATAATCTCTTGATTTTTTTTACCTACCTCTTTGTTGGAGTAAACCTGTGCGAATGAATTTTGAGCAAAAAGTACAACTATTAAAAGTACAACGAAACTGATTGGATTAAAAGAATTTGGTTTCATGACAGTATATATGCTTTAAATTATTGTTTTTGTTCTGCTTTCTTTTTTTCTTCCGCTCTTTTTAACGCTTTTCCTACTCCAATGGGAATACCTACATTAAAATAAAGGGACTGATTGGTCACTGCGTCACCCGAATCATTGACCAACACATCCACGAATCCATAATAATAACGAATTGCGATGTTCATACCATATCCTTTTAGGATGCGATACCCCACCCCACCCACAACTCCGGCGTCTAACGGATGAAATTCCTCCCGAACATCTTTGGAATAGGTTAACTCGTTGCCGTCAATTTTGTTTTGAAATTCGTCGGTGGCTTTGTAAAGAAGGCCTAACTGAGGTCCACCCTCTACATAAAATCGATTCTTAAAGTTGTATTTCATCAAAATTGGCACGTTAAAATAACTCATATTCCGTTCAATGGAACCGGTAGCATATAAATTATCCAATTCAGAATTTTGTAAGGAATACACCGGAATTTCATCTGCCCCACTGGTAGATTTTACCAAAACTCCGGTATGTAGCATCCAATCGTCTTTCAATTTAATGTCAAAATAAAAACCCAAATTCCAATTGTTCAACATTTTACTGTCAGCTAAACCGGTTTGATTGGAGAGTGTCCAACCCCCATCTAATCCAAACTCGATTTTACCGGTATTTAAGTTGTCTCCGAAAAGTAAGGATATTAAAACCTGAGATTCCAGTGTATTGATTGTAAATAACGAAAAAAAGAGAATGAAAATAAATTTTTTCAAAGTAAATATTTTTAAATGAGTACTCTTTTAATACAATTACATTTCATGAAAAATACAAATTGATTGAAATCAAAAGTGTTTAAAACCATAACAAAATTAATCATAATTATTTCATAAAATAAAGTTTGAAAGAATTTTTAAAAAAATACTTAAATAAATAAGCAAATAAGTAGTTGGTAAAATTTAACCACAAAAAAACCATCCGAATGGGATGGCTTTGTACATATGTTGGGATAAAACTTATTCAGCAGCAACCAATTTACTGGCACTACGGTATAAGAATTCATTATAAATGTGTCGGCGGGCAAAACGGGAAGGCGATTCGGCATTTACCAATTTGATATAGGTTACTTTTGGAACACCAAAATATTCAAACGTGTTTCCGTCTAAAAAGTTAATGTACAATACCCCATTCTCAAAATAGAAATCCATTATTCCCGAAGTCGTCGTCGTTTTTACATACTCCTCTTTTACTTTTTCCTGCGTTTCCGGAGCAATACTCACTAAAAAATGGTAAGCTTCAATGACGGCTTTACTTTTTTCCTCTGCGGCATGTCGCTCCACGGCATCTGCAATGGTGTCAGGATGACTGTCTTTCATGCTGTTTCTGTAAACTGTTTTCAGTTCTTTCAGCGTGGCTGTTTTTGTTACTTCAAGCAGTTTTCGGTATTCTGCAATTTTTTTTGAATTCATAAGTTGACTTTACAAACGTGCTTCCCCACGTTTTTAATTTTTTGCAAAAGTAGTTGTTTTTTTAATTCAATCCTAACTTGTGTGATCTTCTGTCTTTTGGAACAAAATTTATATCAAAATTAAGAAATTGAATACTTTAAATTGATAATTTTACCGTCTTGTTAATGTGAATATCCTTCTGTTTTTATACTTAATACAACTATGAGCTTTATTTTTAAATCTGTTGATACTGTTGAAACAATAAGTCGTGAAGATTTCAAGAAGAACTACTTAGATCCCAGAAAACCGTTAATTATTAAAAACTTATCTAAAGATTGGCCTGCAAGAGAGAAATGGACGTTGGATTATTTTAAAGAAATTGCGGGTGATCTTCAAGTTGATTTGGTGGATAATTCTAAAGCAGATCCTTCCAAAGCAATTAATGCCAAACTGGCCAGCATGAAATTTGGTGACTATTTAGATTTAATCAAACGGGAACCTACCGAACTTCGCATCTTTTTCCTGAATTTATTTAAGCATTCTCCGGAATTATTAAATGACATCAAAATTCCAAAAGAGTTGATGGGTGGTTTTATTGAAAGCATGCCTGCCATGTTTTTTGGCGGTACCAAAGCAATCACTTTTTTACATTACGATATAGATTTGCCCCATTTGTTTCACACGCATTTTGGCGGCAGAAAACACATTATCCTTTTTGACAATAAATGGAAAAAGCGATTGTATTGCATTCCGAATACAACATATGCCTTAGAGGATTATGATGTAGCCAACCCTGATTTTGAAAAGTTTCCCGCGTTAAAAGGGGTGGAAGGCTATGAAGTCTTTTTAGAGCATGGCGACACCTTGTTCATGCCTACCGGCATGTGGCATTGGATGCGGTATATTGACGGTTCTTTTTCGTTAACATTGCGGGCTTGGGACAAATCGCTTTCCAGAAAAATGGCCAGTGTGTGGAGCTTGTTTATGCATGGTGCCGTGGATAGTTTGTTAAAAATGACTTTTAAAGTAAAATATGCTCAATGGCGGGAAAAATTAGCCGTCACAATTGCTGAAAAAGCGTATCGAAACGGAAATCCGAAATGATTTCATTTTCCTATCCTTTAAAACAATAACACAAAAGCAACATTTGAACCATTATTTTGATTTAATTTTGTGTCTAATACTTTGGACAAACGAGTAAGCCAAAAGAATAAATGTA
>JAKLIC010000007.1 GCA_022709825.1 Bacteroidota bacterium
ACGCCTAATAGTGAGATTACTAAACTTAATAGGAATAATAACAGTACAATTATTCTAATTAATTCATTTGAAACAATCTTATCATAGATTATCGAAACGCCTAATAAAGCTGAACTTAGTGTGATGATTTGTTTTAAAATATCATTCGATAGATTGATATTATTTTTTAGAGTTTCTTTTCCCCAAGTAAGATAGAATGTATCGTCTTCAGATGGAGCTTGTCCTGCTTGTGGAGTTTTATTTTTGTCTTCTGTTTCACACATGATTATTCAATTTTAATTTTGTTAGAAACTCCGCATTCAGAATTTTGACAGTTTATGAAAAAATCCTGTTTTGATTGACTTTTGAATGAATATTTCTCAAGTAATAATTCAGACCCACTACTTAAAACATCTTCAATGTCATAGTGAGTTGTTTTTTTACATTTCCAGCATATAAAACTGAATTCCTTTTCTTTCTGTTCATTTTCTTTCATGGCACTGTCTTTTTTTAGCATTACCCACAACGCCATGTGCAGAAGCCGGCCCCGGTACACACCTCACTATTTTCCCAGAGGCCGGTGGGCTGGCATTTGCACAACGTTATGGGCTGGCCACTTTCATAAGTACTTTTTTAATGCTTCCAAGGTTATAATGCTCATAAACAACCACCTGCTCTTCCGGACTCCAACTTTTTTTTATCATAGATACGGTAGAATCAAGGCCAAATGTCCTGAGCTTGCAGATCCGATTGTCTTTTGATCATCCATTTTTTTCTATTATGCTTGCCCATAACGGCTCGAATATGCGTAGTGCGGGTTTCCAAGGCGCTTCGCTATCAAACCGCTACATTGTTTATTAAATGCTTAAAAGCTCAAATTTATTAAATCACCCCGCATTACGTATATTTATTGTTAGGCAAAGCTATTTATTTTCATCAATTCGTTTTCTGTAAATACCAACATTATCATCAATATTATTTCCGAATTTGAATATTCTATATAAATGATTAACTCCTATTCCAAAACCAATCAGAAAACTCACATTACCCAATGCTTTTTTATTACCATTATTTATTCTGTTATTATCTGAATACAGGTATGAAACATGCGTGAATGGATTGATATAAGATACTTGTAATCCATAACTAAACCAATTTCTATAATTAAAATTCATATTTAGTCCAATAGGTAAAGAAAATTCATGCAACTTCAAATCATAGCCAGGATTTTTAAGGTAATCGTCAATTGTTATTTGATTATTAAAGTTGGACTTTCTATAACGATATTTATTGTATTTGATTCCTAAAAAAGGCGTTATCAATATTTTTCGGTTAATAATAATATTATAACCAAGATTAATAGAATAAGCAGTTTGATTCAGTTTAATTGATATCGTATCTGAAGATGATTTACTCCAATTAAAATAACAATTCAACCCTATGTATAAATGATTCCTGTTTATTCCCAAATGTCCGCCATATTGGTAAGCATGATTTAATGGAAGAGAATTTTCTTCTCCAAAAATATTATGAAAATATGAAGAGTCTATTATTTCAAATTGACCAGAAAAAAAATAACCATAATTTCCAAGCAATTTAATCTCAGTAGAATCTATCAGGTATTCTTTGTATTCAGAAAATAATTGTTCTTCTTGGCTATATGTTTTGAAGATTATTCCTGATAAAAATATTAAAATTAAAACATTCTTCATATATGTATTCCTTAATTATTCAGAGAGCCTTCCATAGTTTTGCCTAACGGTGGCGGTATGAAAAGTTGCCGATTGCGGGTGATTCCTTGTCAAGTTACACAAAAGTTGAAGCGGGCTACAACCCTTGAAGAACCTAATGTCCCGGCAATTTTTTATACCGCGTGTTATGTGCCGAATTTTTATTCATCCATCAATCTTACTAAAATCATTGAGAAAATGTCAACGTTCTGATTAAATTCCAAAAAAGGACTTTTCCCAGATTCTTTTTGAATGTCAACCCCATTCTTATAAGGAGTTACATCTAAAACTTTATTCAACTGAATCGTTTTATTACCTTTTCCACCCATAAAGATTAATCTCTTATTAGTCAAGTATAATTGTCCTGAGTCAATTGTTTGCCAAACATCTTCTGAAACTCTTTGAACACCAACACTACCCATTCGGTAATAAACTCCTTTTGCAATTTTAATTCTTGCAGTTGGTCCACCATAATTTACTCTTTTTGTAACTCTACGTTGCTCAAGCCATTTTACTGAAGCCTTGAAATGAAGATTTTCTGATTTTTGAATATTAATATCAGAAACAATCGTTGGCAATTCGCCATTCTCAATTTGCCAATACAATTTGTATCTATCAAGTACTTCTTTTGATTTGTCATCAACTTTCAAATCAATATTTAGGCTTTTAGCAATTTCAGTTATCTCAGTTTCTTCATCGGGAGACAAACGTCCATCAGAAATCACCCCGTCAATAAAGTTTTGCAAAATCTGTTTCGCATTGGACTCATAAATTCTGTCCGCTATTTCTTCTGAGATAAGTAAATCCTTTTTAAGTTTCTCTAATTTTTCCTTTTCAAATTCTTCTAATCTTCCATCTGAAACAGCTTCTTTAACATGTTGGCTATATAGTTTTTCAGTCTCAGCTTTTAAAAGTTCTTGTGTTTCTTTGTCACTAAGTAACATTAAGTCTTTAACATGTTTTAGTGCAATTAATTCAGAATCTTCTAATTTGCTATCAATTAAGCAATGATGAAGATATTTCGAAAACAATTCAAGGCGATTGGCCTTAAATTTCTTTTTCAAGTTAATCTTATATTTTTCCGCTATTTCAATTACGTTGTCAAGCGAAATCTTTTCAATATCTGTCTGATGTGTGGCAAATAAATTGTTTATTTCAATCATTCCGTTTTCCATTGGAATTTTTCCAAACAATCTTTGAATCAAATTGGGTTTCTTTAATTCTTGCGGGTTATAAATTTCCATATTAGTTATTTTTTAAGGTACGACGTTTTTTTTAATTTGGCACATAACGGTCACGTATATGAAACGTTTGGCATTTCGAAGCACTTTCCTGTCAAGTTACAAGTGCCTATAATACGAGCTGAAATGCTTAATAACGCACTGACTGCCAAATGTTTTATATACGATGTTGGCAACTGGTGTTCATTCATATCTGTCTGTATGTCATTTGTTTAGCTTTATTTTCTTGTCATTATCAATCTGCACCAACCTATCAACGAAGCACAAATTTATTTTGTTTTTTTGAGCGTGGACAATCCTAAAACCGTCCTGAAAGGCGGTTGCTTGGGCTGGAGAGGCGGAAGCTCTTTTGCAAGCCTTTGGTTGGAGCGTTGGCTCGTGCGGGGTTGCAAATGTGCTTACGGCAGTGTGTAGGGCATATTTGATTTAACATTAAAAACTATATTTCAATTTTAACATAAACATATTGTAATCCTTCAGATTCGAAAACAAATTATCTCCTTTGCCATCAAAAATTGTGGTTGCTAAAGTGATTTCTGAATTAATAGTGGCTTGGTAAGCAATCTCAGGCATATACACAAGGGCATAATTATCTTTTATATTATTCCAGTCTGTAACTATGAAACCACCACCAATAGGAGCTACTTTTAACTTTTCATTGAAAAATTTCTTTTCGTACCGTAAAAAGAAATAGTCATTCAGGTTTTCGGCTCCTCGTTCGTGAATAAACCCGTGCATGTATTGAAGATTAAGATACGAACCATCCGCAAAATTGTAATCGCCACCAACAACAAATTTAATGTAAGGCTTTGTTTTGTCTAAAATTAATGAATCCTGAGTTACTGGAACGGGTGACAGCGGATAAAAAGCAGACAAATCATTGGTCATGATTACGTCTTCATCGGGAATAAATGCTGCTGCCTCGGCCCAAAAACCAATACCTGCAATGCTTGTAGCCATATCAGCACCTATTATATGCGTTCTTGCAAACGATAGTTGAGAATTGATATTAATTCCGCCAAACGCATCAACAGGAGTAAAAGTATTTCTTGTGGCGAAAGGTAATCCGTCATATCCCCAAACATAACTCAGAGAAAAGTCAACACCCTTAGCAAAACCTTTAAATTTTAAACCCGCAGTTGAACTTTCGCCCAAATTATATCGAGGTATCATTAAAGTATCAGAGAAACCTTTTAAAACCATTCCTTGAGGTAATGCCATAGACGGATTTAAAGCATTTGCAAAAATACCAATCGGCATATTCGCAGGTTGGAAAAAAGGGATAAAAATCCCTTGAAGCGAGAAGTCGTTGTTTAAGTAGTAATTTAGGTTAATAGCGTCAGAACCACGACGGCGACCAAAATCAAGAATATCCTCCAAATCCAACGGATTAAGATTGTCGGTTGGATTTAATTTATCGGCAGTTCCCCAAACAATGCGTTGACGACCAATGGTTACATCTAAATTTTTAGTAAGAAAACCGTATAGCTGAATATACGCTTCTCTAATCTCCAAATTATAGGGGTCAACAATTCCTTTGTTGTACAAGCCACTTGACCTTGTAATATTTGGCAAACCAATATTTCTCAGCCACACCTCGCTATGGAATTTTGAGTTTTCCATTCTCTTGTCGAGGTTTAACGTTAGGCGATTCTCATTCCAAGCCCAATCGTTTGGCGATTCATATAAAAAACGTTGGTCGGTCAATAATTCGCCTGATAGTTTTAATTTATCGGCATCTTCTTGCGCTTTTGCAAGGTTTACACTGCCAACTAATGCAATAAATATTGCGAAGATTAAATATTTTATTTTCATATTTTTATTGATTATTCTTTTAAGTGTTTTTGCTATTAAATCGTAGTTTCTAATTACTGTTGTGGCTATTTCATGTCCTTCATATAAAAATTCTTTTGTTGCTTTTAAAAAGGATGTTTTGCTGAATTTTGTCGGGTGTTCAAGATTTTTCAGCATCACATATTTTACAGTTTTACCCAACGACTGATAATATAAGTTAAGCAGTGTTTCAACCCCAAACCTCGAAGTTTTCATTTTTTCAATAACAGGTATGATATCTTCTTTTAATAATGCCCTTTCGCCCGAAAATGATTTAAAAGGGTTAATACTGTAATTAATTAAGGTTTCGGTTGCCTGCCCAAGGACCATATCTGCTTCTTCATTCAATAAAGGATTTATTAATTGATTAACATGTTCTGAAACGATATTTGACAGGTCAGCATCTATAAACAACATAATATCAAATTTTGCCTGTTCAACACCCGCAGCCATTGCAAAACCTTTTCCTTTATTTTCTTCAAAATGAATATCCCGTATTTCAATTTCTTTTTTCAGTTCTTTAATTATCTTTTGAGTATTATCAACAGAGCCATCGTTTACAACAATTATCTCATCAATTATTCTTGACTTGGAAACAGAAATTATTACATCTTTAATCGTTTTTTCTTCGTTGTAAGCACAAATTATTGCTGATACTTTTTTCATGACAAAGATTTTTGATTAATTAATTTTCCCATGCCTTCCCGGGTAGCTTTTTTACCTAACTCAATAAGTTCCTCGGCTTTATAGAAATCAAACGTGCCGCACGAATCCCTTGAAACTTCGATAAGTATATCGGGTGGGTTCATTTCGAGGGTTAACTTTGCAATTTGCGATAACATAAGACTTGATGTGTCGCTAATGAGGTTAAAATAGCCTACCCCGGGGTTTTCTTTTTTATGCGTATTTGCCGGGAAAAAACTGGTCAGCCTCCTTTGAAACTCACTTAGTTTACCGTTGGTGAGTTTTTCGAAATACCCCAAATCCTGATTCAAGGCTATTGGCTTTGTATATGGGATTTGTGCATTTACATTAACCGCGATAAGAATATCATTTCTCTGCCGGGCAACGCGGTTGACAGGCACGGGGTTAAGAACACCACCATCAACAAAAACGGTATCACTTTTTAACACAGGTGTGATAACAAAGGGAATAGATATTGAAGCACGTATTGCGCCAAATAAACTACCTTCGGTTATCACCACTTCTTTTTTCTGTTTAAAATCGGTAACCACTGCTGCATATTTAATGGGTAATTCCTCGATTTTATGGTCGGGAATAAATTTTTGTATCTCATTTAAAACCTTGTCAGCTTTAATTATCCCGTTTGTGCTTAGTGTAAAATCAACCAGGTTGAATATATCCATTTTGCTTAATGAGCGCAGCCATGATTCATATTCATCCAGTTTTCCTGCGGCATAAACACCCCCCACCAAAGCCCCCATAGAAGTACCGGAAATGGAAGTTATTTCGTAACCTTGTTTTTCAAGTTCACGGATTACCCCAATATGTGCGGTTCCGCGAGCGCCGCCACTTCCTAATACTAATGCTACTTTTTGTTTCATGTCCTATATTTTTATTTCATGTGAAAATTTTTCAGGATATTTTGCTGTAACATCAGAATATAGTTCAGCAATCTCTTTTCTAACTGCACCAATATTTGTTGAATTGTAAATCACTCCTTTAATCCCGATTTCTTTCTTCTTATAATCAAGATAACTAACTACTATTGGGACATCTGCTTTTACTGCCATATAGAAATATCCTTTTTTCCAACGTGTAACTTTAGCCAAATGTCCTTCCGGCGATAACACTAAATGTAATTCCTTGCTATTGTTAAATAATCCGACAACATAATCAATATATTTTTTGTTTTCATAAACTGGTATCGAACCAAAGATTATGAAAAAGTATTTCAATGGAAATTTGAAAAATTCTTTTTTTGATAGAAATTTGTAATTTATACCTAACTGCATCAAGTAAAGTTTTCCATACAATCCATCCCAGTAGCTTGTGTGTGGGGCAAAAATTATTATAGATTTCTTTATGTTTGGAAACTCACCTTTTATTTTCCATCCCAACAAATTAACTAGAATATATCTGTAAATTATTTTCATACAAGAGCGCTTATTTGTTTAAAAATTTCAAAAGGGAGAATTGGGTTCTTTTGCCATTTCATATAAAATTATTCTATCAGTAATGCCTGAAAAAATTTTATGTAACCAAACGGTAAGTTTCCCATGTAGAGTCAATGTCAGATTTCTCTTTCGGTTTACAGCTGCTTTTAGGATAATTTCTGCGACTTCTTTGGAAGACATCATTTTACTTTCATCTCTTGGAGTTTCATTTTGCGGTACTCCGAGTTTGTTAAAAGCGGCTTTCCTTATGTTTGACGATGTAAAGCCAGGACGAACAACCAAAACATTCAATCCTTTCTTAATGTTTTCAAGTCGTAGCGTGGAAAAAAAACCTTCCATTGCATATTTTGATGCGCAGTAGCCAGTTCGTCCCGGTAAGGGTGTTAGCCCCGAAATGGATGAAATTCCAATTAGTGTTCCTTTTTGTTCAAGCAAAAAGGGTAAAGCAAACTTTGTACAGTAAACAGCACCATAAAAATTTGTATCCATTAATTCTTTAATAACGCTCAGGTTTAATTCTTCAAAAGTTGCCCTCATAGATACACCTGCATTATTGATAAGCACATCTATTTTCCCATATTTTTCAACGGTTTTATCGATTAAATTTTTACAGGCATCAATATTTTTGACATCTGTTTTTACGGCGTACGCTTCACCTCCCCGTATTTTGATTTCTGTTTCAACTTTTTTTAATTCATTTTCTCGTCTAGCAGCAAGAACTACCGTTGCTCCATTATCGGCAAACTCAAAAGCACATGCTTTTCCTATTCCAGAAGACACTCCGGTTATAATAACAACTTTACCATTGAATGTATGTAAGTTACTAGCCATTTTTACAATTGTTTGATATAGCACCTGGTTCGTTTGTGCTTCCTGTATTCAAACTTATTCCACAGATTATTAATTTTTACATTATTTTCCATTTCACGTGTTGACTCGAAGTTATTAATTCCATTATCGTTTTATAGTCAGTTTGCAGTAAAAAAATCACTTCATCAGTGCATAAAAAACATATTCAAATTCTCTTGTCAAAAATTTATTGTATGTTGTTGTCCCTTCAGTTGCAGCAAAATTCCGCCCCAAATTTTGAAAGAACTTAGGTAATATCTCTCTTATTAACTCTTCTCTATCTGGTGTTGCTAATTTCAATGCTTCAATAACATTATCGGTAATATTTTCAAATCTGACTATTTTCAAATTTGACTTCACAAACTGAGTTTTAAGTTTTTCAATCTCCATATTATCCCCAAAATCAGCAAAGAGGAAAAAACCGCCGGGTTTCAAAATACGATATACTTCATCTATGAATAAATCTATACGAGAATAGCGGTGTGAAGACTCAATATTTATTACTGCATCAAATGAATCTTTTTGGAAGTTTAGTTTTTGTGCATTTGCCTGTAAAAATTTAACTCTGTCTGTTGAATATTTTTTATTACAAAAGTTTATTGCTTTTTTATTCAAATCAACACCGGTTACAAAGTTTGGTGACAAATAACGATTTATATACGATAAGCCACCACCACGCCCGCAACCTACTTCCAAAATATCTTTCCCTTTAATATCTACACCTGTTGCAACCAAATGATAAAGTTGTATTGAATACCTATTCTTTTCATCAGTTTCTTCAAGTTCAATTTTATTATTATCTTTTGAATAACCATAGTTCATAAAAATAATATCTGCATTTTTATCAATAAAACTTAAATACCAGTACCAGAATTTAAAAAAGATATTTTTTAGTTTTTCTTTCATAGAAATAACGTTTTGTTGATTACGACTCAAATCTTTTTTCAATAAACTTGCACAGATTTCCGATGGTTTGCAGCTCTGGCGTTATCTCGTCGGGAAGGGTAATATCAAGTTTCTGTTCAAGTTCAAGAATTACTTCAAGTTCATCAAGGCTGTCGGCACCTAAGTCTTTCAAAGTAGAGTCAGGGCTGATTTCATCCATAGAAATTTTCAATTTTCTTGACACAATTTTTGTTACTATTTTTTTTATTTCCTGGTGATTCATTTTGCGTAAACCGATATTGAAATTTTATTATTGCTTTAATTTTCTGACAGTAAAATCATCGTCTGTCAACCCCATGTCGTATTTCACATCCGACATTTGCATCTTGGTTTTGTGATTTTTCTTTAAGTCGGTCATTTCAATTTCAGCGGCATTCCAATAGTTGCCAATCTTTTTGAAAGTGTATTTGGCTTCTTTTACTTTTGTATTGCCTTTGTCGTAATACTCCATTAATTCAGGATAATAATCTGTTTTATTTACCTGTACCATTACTTTTGAATAATCCGATTTACCACCGACAGGAGTTAATTCCAATACAAATACATTGTCTTCAGTTTTCACTAATTTTGGGGTGTACTTTACCGAGAATAGTACAGATTCCATATCGTCATAAGAAAAATCGGTACCTGCAAAGTTTTGATTTTTTGCGCTGGTCGCAATTCTCCTTTCTTTTCCAAATGCAGGTAAATACAAATACATCACATCGTTTGGTAACGATAAAACGGATATTCCTGCCTGCGATGCCGGTGAGGTGAATCGAAACATGCGTTTATCGTTGCCTTTCTGTTGTACAGTGGCTTCACGGGTTTCCTCTTTCCCGTTTTTGTCAATCAGGATAATTTTATTATTCCCTATCATGTCTTTGGGCGAGTACATTACGTCATCCATTTTTTTAAGGATGGTACTTGCGTCTTGCGCATTTGCAGAAAAAACACCTCCTGCTACGATAATGGCGGTTATTACCGCTGTTTGAAATCTTGATTTCATACTATTTATTTTTAATTGTTAATGATTATTTGCTATTATTTTGCGTTTTCTATTTGCCAATATCAATATAATAGGCAATAAAGTTAAAGCCCCGATACCGGAGCCGAACATACTTATGGCAACCAGAATGCCGAAGTTTTGCAATGGAACTATTTGTGAAAAAAGAAGCACTAAAAATCCTGCTGATACCGATATAACATTGATAATTACAGCTTTACCACTAAGCAATATGGTTTCTTCTATAGCTTTTTCAGCATCTCCGTGAGTTATCAAATGCTTATTGAAACCGGTAATTACATGGATAGAATAATCGATGCCAATACCTAAAGCAATGCTGGCCACAAGTACGGTAGCAATATCAAGTGGGATACCGGTTATGCCCATAAACCCGAATAACACAATAATAGTGGCAACAACGGGTATGGCGGCAAAAATCCCTTTTGTACCGGAACGTAAAATCAAGCCCACAATAAGTACAACCATAATAATGGCTATCAACAAACTGTTATACTGGCTATTTATCAGACTGCTATTGAGCTTAACATACACAGACGGCATGCCTGTCAATTCAATTTTACAATGTTCGTTTGGGTTATCCTCGATGAACCGGTTCATTTTTGCAGTAAACACTTCAAGTTCTTTACTATCAACCGATGCAAATTTCGATTGGATAATTCCTTTGGATAGGTCATTGTTCACGAGTTGGGGCATAACCTCCTGCCCATCGAGCAGAAACCATAATTGTTCAATTTTTGCCTTGTCGTCTGGAATTTTTTTACCCTCGCCCATGGCATCGTTCATCTGTTCAATCAAGTCTGCTACCGACTGTGTTACTTGAATATTCGGGTCTTCCTTCATGAAATCTTCGGTACTAATCATCATTTTCAGCACCTCGGGACTTTGCATATCTCCTTCAAAAACTATAAATACCGGTAGCGAGCCACCAAATTTTTTCTGCATAACATCTTCTGCAACCCTTGTAGGATTATCTTTCTTAAAATAATCGGCCATGTTAACGCTGGTTTTTATCAACGTTATGCCACCAATGCATAACATTAGCAGAACTCCCCAACCTGTAAGTGTATATTTGGGATGTTTAAACAGAAAATTTACTAAGGGCAGCAAAATTTTGTGGGTTAATATGGTTTGCTTTTCTTTGTTTTCGATTACGTTTTTTTTGCTGTACATTGATAAACCCGATATAAGTGCGGGAACAAAAAACAAGGATAGCATTAAAGCGATTAGTGTACCTACCGCAGTAAATATCCCGAAATCTTTTATCATGGTGAGGTATGCCCCAAAAACAAACGATACGAAACCTATGGCCGTGGTTACTGCTGCAAGTATTACAGGAACCATGATATATCCAAGTGATTGAATTAATGCCTTTTTTCTGTCGGCAAGTTTATAGTGGTTAATACTATTGAGCACATGAATTGTATAAGCACTTCCTACAGCAAGCAACACAACAGGAATTATATTTGAAATAATGGTCAGCTCATATCCGGTTACTGTCATTAACCCTATTGTCCATATAACGGCCAGGCCTGCGGTGAGCAACGGCAACAATACCCCTCTAAAAGATTTGAAACTCAACAATAAAATAATGGCTATTACGATGAAAACGATGGGAATAAGCCAAACCATATCCGAAATGATCAAATTGTTAATGTCGTTCATCATCATGGGGAGACCGCCAAAATAAGTTGTCTCGGGCAAATCCAATGCTTCAATTTTATCCTTAATTTCTTTTGCAACAGCCTGTTTATCTCCCTCGGGGAGAAGTGTAAACATTATTGCGGTTGCCGTTCCATCCTCTGAAACAACAGCTCCCCTATACATTTCTTTAGAAAAAACATAGTTTTTCAGGCTGTCTAATTGCGATTGCTCAACGGGCAAATCATATTCGTCCACCAGCTTGCCAATTTCAATACCCCATTCAGAACTTTTGATGTCGAGAATATTGGTTAAACTTGTAACGGTTGAAACGCCATTGGTATATTTTATGCTATCGGTAATTTGTTTTATATGCTGAATGACTTCTGCTTTAAAAACATCATCGGTTTCCAGAACAATCATTCCCATATCATTTCCGCCAAACTGTGTTCCTATCTCCTTGTACAACCGGGCAACAGGGTCATCATCGGGCAAAGAGCTTATTATATCAGCGTTTATATGCAAGTCTTTTGCCTGATAACTAAAGAATACGGTTAAACCTACAACGGCTATAATTATAAGCCATTTAAATTTCACTATGCCATCTGCGAATCTGTTCATATTTTGTTGTTTTAAAATTAATTATACTTAAATCGTTTTATAGTCAGTTTTAGTGCAAAAAAAATTATCGAGATAAACCTTTTGTGAGTATTCCAATTAAACCTTCAAAATGAGGAGCGTATTTCACATATTTGTTCTGTAGAAAAAAGGGTATCTCAAGCCCTTTTATAACCATAATGAATACGTCTAACAAAACATCAATATCTCCAATAATAGCAAATTCACCCCTCTCAACACCTTGAAGGATTAACTTTTTCAGGTTTTCTTTTTCCCATGCATCTAATTCAGTCCGTAAATCATCAATGAAATGAAAATGTTCAAAAAAATCAGCTTTTAGCGTTTCATGATAATTTGCAGCAGAATTTAGAATCTCCATTCTTTTAACGAGATATTTTTTTACCTTTTCCGTAGAAGTCAAATCAGGATTATTAACAATAAAAGACAGCTGATTTTTCAGGTTTATCATTTCAATTGATACTACCTCCCTAAATAAATCCTCCTTGCTTGCAAAATGATAATATAAGGAACCTTTGGCTTTCCTCGCAATTTTAGCGATTTCATCCATTGAAGTTTTATGGAACCCAAAGCGACTGAATAGCTTATTCGCAACGCTTAAAATTGATTCTTTGGTATTATCAATGCTCATATCAAATTTGTACTAAAATTGTTTTACGGTACAAAGATTGATATATTTTTCTATAATCCAATCTTTTTTTTGCATAAATTAACGAATGTTTTATCGTAGCAGTAGTGTGGTGGGAAGATTGCACTCTTTTGCAAATTTTGGTTTACGTGCGGCTGGTGCGATTTGCAAATGTGTGCAATGTGGGTTGGGGTTTCATTTCATTTTCTTTTGAGCGTCGGAAAAAAACAAAATAAATTCCATCAAATTAGCACTGTCCTGTCAAAAAGCTAAATCCTTTCTTATTTCAATTTTGTCGTTATCGTAACTAGCTGTCGGGTTGTCTTTTTTTACACTTGTTGCCAACGGTCGGCGGTATGAAATCGTTGGGGATTGCGGGCTACTTTCCTGTCCAGTTACACCGAACTTGATGCGGGGCAGAATGCTCGAATAACCACTTAAACCCCAATGTTTTATACCGCTTGTTAGCAACTGGCGGTTCTTGTCTTTCATGACACAAAGATAATACTATTTCCAGTTCCACTGTCAACTGTCAATGAGTTTTTGTCAGGGTTGGAATGTGTGCCGGCGTTTAAATTTTTACAGAAGGGAAGGGATTTTTTCTTTTTATTTTTTATACTGTTGGTAGTGCATGGAAAATGTCAAGCTCGTGCTGCAAACTTTGGCCTTGTCAGATTGGTGTGGTTTGCAGCAGGTGCTTGACATTATGCGGTTGGGTATAAACACTTTCTGTAGAACCGAAAATATTCGTTGTAAACTTCTTACCGAAAACATTCAGAATAGAATTTGCAATCTTATTTCCCGATCATTCTCTTAGCTTATCAAATATTTTAATACCTTTTTGAGTTGCAATGGCTCTAATATGGTAAGCAATAATCTCATGAATAAATGTTTTATTGGTAAGCATAGACCTATCAATAAAAGCAGATTCATGAAAGCCAAATATATGGTGAAGAAATAAACGTGATACATTTTCAGGATTTAAGTCTTTTCTATAAACGCCATCGTAAATTCCCTTATTAATATTCTCTTTGCATTTTATATATAAATTATTTGAGATAGATGTCTTTAAATTCCTGTAAATTGCAGGATAATATTTACTCAGGTCGTATAATAAAACAGGATTAAATTCTTTCGTTAACTTAAATTTTGTGTTGAATAGAAGAATTATTTCTTCAATAGGACTTCTATTTTCTTTAAAGATGGAATCTATTGATGATTTGTTGATATCTTCTTCTAAATCTGAAAATACAGTTAAAACAAGATCATTTTTAGTTTCGTAAAACTGATAAATTGTCTTTTTTGAAACACCAAGTTCAAAAGCAATATCATCAATAGTTATTCTTTTTATACCATATTTTTTGAATAAGTTAAACGTACTATTTTTAATATTTGTTTTTTTATCAGTCACAGAATATAATGTAAAAAAGCCAACTAAATCATTTCTTCAATATTCCAAACAAATGCTCTTAATCCTTGTTCTTCAACTTCTTCATTTAAATCTTTTAATCTTTCTAGAATTAATGAAACTTTTTCATCATTAACAATGGTTATATGAGCATTATTTAGTTCCGGCCATGTATGCGTTCCATCATGTTGTTCACCTTGTGAAGTTCCACGTCCTGTAATTCCTGTCCATTTGCTGTAACCGCGAATGGCAAGTTTGTCTAAAATCAATTGAACTTCTTCAGTAATTGATTGATTATATGTTATTAACACTGCTTTCATTTAGTTATTTTTTTTAAAGATTTTATTGCCTCTTTTCTTTGTCGTTTTATTTTACCAACACCAAATATAGTGTATATTGTAGGTATTAATATTAGTGTTACTATTGTAGAAAAAGTAAGTCCACTGAAAATTGAAATTGCCATTGGTCGCCACATTTCAGAGCCGGTTCCTTTTGCAACAATCATAGGTATCATGGCTAAAATCATAGTCAACGATGTCATAACAACAGGTCTTAAACGAGAACGACCTGCCTTTACAACCGCATTTTTTAAAGAATCACCTCTGTCAACCAACAAGTTGGTATAATCAACTAATATAATACCATTTTTAACTACTATCCCAATTAACATGACTACCCCAATTAATGAAATTACATTAATAGTTGAATTAAAAATAAACAGACCTAAAAATACACCAGTAAAGGCAAACGGTACAGAAAACATTATGATAAACGGTTCGGTTAATGATTCAAATTGAGAAGCCATTACAATGTATACAAGTATTAATGACAAAACAATTAACAACGCTAAATCCCTAAAAGAGTCTTTCATATTCTCTGCACTACCACCCATTTCTATTGTAACATCTCTGGGTATATCCATTTTTTTGATTTCAGCTTCAATATTTGCTTGCAAAGTTCCTACATCAATTCCTGACAGGGCAGATGAAACCTTAACCATTCTGACTTTATTTTCGCGTTCAATATTGGGCGGAGAATAAAATCTTTTTAATGTTGTGATTTCGCTAAGTTTAATCATTTTACCCATAGGTGTCATAATAGTGATATTAGCAATATCTTCGGTTGATTCTCGAAATTTTTTATCATATCTCACTATAACATCGTACTCATTTCCTTCTTCACGATATTTTGTAGCAGTTACCCCATTAATACGGTTTCTTATAGCCATTGCTACCTGTGCAGTTGTCAATCCGAAAGATGTCATCTTAGCATTATCCAAAACCAATTGTAATTCGGGCTTTTCTCTATCGCGACTAATTAATATATCTTTTGTTCCATTAATGTTTTTTAGAGTATTATAAATTTTTTCTGCTACGATATTTGTCTCGTCAAAATTGTTTCCGTAAATTTTAACATCTAAGTTGTTTCCGCCTCCCATTCCCATAGCGCTTGATGCTCTTGAACTGCCGGGGTCAACATAAAACTTCTCAACTTCCGGTAATACTTCTATGTCTTTACGCATTTCATCAGCAATTTGAAATATATTTCTATTTCTTTCTTTCAAAGGTTTCATTTTGAAAGTGTAATTCACAATATAATTCCCGTTTTCAGTAAACAATGCAATTAAACTGTTTCCATCACCTGCACCAGCACTTGTTGATACTACTTCAATTTCAGAATATTTTGCTCTAAATAATGAATCAAGATAATGAGCTGTTTTTACTGTTTCTTCTAGTTTTGTACCCTGTGCTAATTTTACTTGTGCTGAAATTCTGTCGTTATCAGAAGCCGGCATAAATTCGGAACCAATTAGTTTAACCAAAAAAAGTGAAACCACAAACACAACAGTTGCAATACCTATAACAACCCAACGATGACCAACAGCCCATTCTAAAGTTTTTGAATAAAAATTATCAATTCGCTCCAAAATGTTTTGAGAAAACCAATAAATTTTACCTCTAAATGTATTTTTATTGGGCAACTCTTTATCTAACAGTTTTGAACTTAACATTGGAACCAAAGTCATGGAAACTATAACCGATGTTGCAACGGAAATTGTAACCACCCAACCAAGTGGTTTAAAAAGAATACCTGTTATACCACCTAACATGGTTAAAGGAAGAAACACCGCTATAATCGTGAGCGTGGAAGCAATAACCGCCAAACTCACTTCACTTGTACCATAGATTGCAGATTCGCGGGAAAAACCTCCACGTTCAAGTTTTTTGGTAATATTTTCAAGAACAACGATAGAGTCATCTACAACTAAACCAATAGCTATTGATAGTGAAGAAAGTGTAATTATATTAATTGTTCCACCGGAAAGATACATATAAATTATACCTGCAATTAATGAAATCGGAATAGAGAGAGAAATAATAAAAGTAGGACGGCTTCTGCCTAAAAACATTATTACTACTAAAACAACAAATACAAGAGCAAATATTAATGTTTCTGCAAGATTGTTTATGGAATTTATAGTGTTCACGGAAGAATCCATAAGTACTTCTACTTTAACATCCGATGGCAATGTTTTATCAATTTCTGCCATTTTTTTCTTTATTTTATCGGCAACAGTAACAGTATTTGCGTCTGATTGCTTTTGAATCATGATGCGCACATTTTTTTCACCGTTTGCACGTTCATAAGATTTTACATCCTTCAAACTGTCGCAGACATTTGCAATATCCTTTAAGTAAACGGTTTTCCCGTTTATGTTGCTCACTATGATATTTTTAATAATATCGCTACTTTCAAATTCGCCTTGCAAGCGTAGGGGTAAGTCAGATTTTCCCATTTCCAAATTACCGGAAGGAAGATTTAGGTTATTTGCACCCAAAATACCGGCTATTTGTTCTACTGTTAAATTATAAGCGTCTAATTTTCTTGGATCAACATCCACCATAACAGCTCTTACAGGTGCACCCATTTGTATGATGTTGCCTATACCATCAATTCTGTTTAATTGTTGAACAATTTTTTTATCAACAATATCTTTAATTCCTGCGTAACTTTCATTAGATGTAACACTATACATCAGAACAGGAACCATACTTGTACTGATTTTAAAGATTGTAGGCGTTTCAACTTCGTCCGGTAAATTTCGTTCAGCCATCCCAACTGCATTACGTACTTCGTTGGTTGCTTCGTCTAAGTTTGTGCCCCATTCAAATTCTATGGTAATTATCGAAATATTATCTTTGGAATTTGAACTGATTTTTTTTAATCCGGTAAGTGACCCAAAACCATCTTCTAATTTTCGTGTAATATTTTGTTCCACATCGGCAGCATTTGCTCCCTGATAAAATGTAAATACGGAAATTATCGGCGGGTCTATTTTCGGAAAATAATCTACCGGTAAATTAATATAGGAAAACAATCCGAAAATGACTACTCCTATAAAAATCATTATTGTACTAACTGGTTTATTAACTGATGTGCTATATATGCTCATATTTTTTCCCTTTTAATTGTAGAAAAATGTGTTTAATTATTTGATGACAGAAATAGGAGTTTGATTTTCGAGTTTATTCTGACCAACTACAATAATTTCATCACCTTCGTTTACTCCTTCCAAAATCTCTATTTTGTCGTCAAACATTTTACCGGTTTTAACAAGTGTTTTTATTGCAACATTGTTTTTATTTACAAATAAATAAATGTCGTTTGTGCCGGTTTGTTTTATTAATGCAATACTGGGAACTAAAATAGCACTTCCTTTTCCAAGGTTCAGTTGGATTTTAGCAAACATGCCGGGTCGTAATTTTAAATTAGCGTTTTGTATAACAACTTCGAGAATGAAAGTTTTTGTAACATTATCAACAGTCGGATAAATTTTTATTATTTGACCGTCAAATTTCATATCGGGATATAGTTCTGATTTAATATTTGCTTTCATCCCGACATTTATCAATGGAAAATAATTTGATGAAATTCCGACCAAGGCTTTCAATTGGTTTATTTGGACAATGGAAATAATTGCGGGTTTTCCAACTGAAGAAACTGGTGTACCTGAATAAATTTCACCATCTTCAAAATATTTTCCTGATACTACACCTGAAAAAGGGGCTTTTAATTGTGTATTATCTAATAAAAACTGGTAAGAGTTTTTAGCTATTTCATAAGCCGATTTTATTTGGTCGTACTGCTGGTCGGCAATGCTTTTAGTTTTTTTTAAGGTATCTAACCGCTTGTAATCAGTTTCTAATTTCATCATATTAAGGCGCGCTGTTTCAAGGTTTGTTCTGTCCATTAAAGCCACTATTTGACCTTTTGTAACATTATCGCTAATTTCAACATTAATTTTCTCTATCCTTCCGGGTGATGCCGGAGCCAAATGCACTTCTTCAAATGGAATTAAAGTAGCAGTATAATCAATGTTTTGATTAACTTGTTCTTGTTTCAGTACCATTGATTTTACCGAAACTAATTTTAAACTATCTTGGTTTTCGGTTTTTGTTTTATCAGATTTTGAGGTACAGGAAGAAAAAACTACTATTATTCCTGAAATTATACAACCCGATAAAAGTTTTAATGCGTTCATGATTATGTTATTTAGAAGTTACTATTTATTTTTCTTAATGATAATTCGGCGTTTAGTAATTGAAGTAAAATTCCTGCATATGCCGATTCCGCGTTTAAATATTCATTATTTGCACTTGTTAATTCAAGACTTGAGACAATGCCTTGCTCGTATTTTAGATTCATTTTATCAAATACTTCTTTTGCTATTTCTACATTTGCCTTTTGATTTTGAAACTGTTCATAAAGATTTTTGTAATTATACCTAAGTTGCTTTTCCTGTAAAGTAAGTTGATCGGTTAGTAATTCCTTATTATTCAGAGAAATATAATAGTCTGTTTTTGCCTGGTTAACCTGATATTTTCTAAACCCACTAGAAAAAATCGGAATATTTAATGACAAACCTACTACTTGGTTAGGAGACAAGTCAAATTTGGGTTTTATTAGTTTTTCTGTGTATGAATAATATGCAGCTAATGTTGGTAAGTAAGCAGCCCTCTTAAGTTTAATATTTTTTTGTGCAATATCTCCCTGCATTGAAATTAACTTATAATCCATATTATTTTCTATATTAAAAGTATCATCCATTAAAGATTGGGTTACAAACTTTTGTTCAAGCATCTCTAAATCAGTAGTAAGTTTTATTTCTTGTTCAGAACTTAAACCTAACTGTAAGCGCAACAGATTGTAACCCATTTCAACCTGACGTTCAGTTGCTTTAATTGCATTGTCGATGGAAGTAATTATTATTAAAAGTTTTTTTGGTTCTGTAAGTTCAATTATTCCAGTATTAGCCAAATTATTTGTTTTTTCGTAAATAAGTTGAATGTTATTTTTGTTTTCTAATCTGATTTTCAGCAATTTTTCACTGACTAATATCATGTAATATGCCTGAATAGTTTGTTCTTTTACATTCAATTCATCTTTTTGATAACTTTGTTCTGTAATCGTTTTTGCGAGTTTTGAAAGTTGAATACCAACATAGTAACTACCACTAAAAACTAATTGACTTACAGACAATTTAGCATTGCTTGTCGGGTTGAATTCTATTACTGCAGGAGGCGCCATTTCACTAATCTTAAATTCTGCTTCTGCTCCTAAAAAGTTATTGTAGTCAACTGAAGCGTTAATTTGTGGCAAGCCTTGAGATATAGTTTCTTTAATTTTCTGAGACGACTTATCTATGGTAAGCTTCGAACTTATCAATATTTTATTATGCTCTATGGCATAAACAATGCTACTGTCAAGCGATAGTGTCAAGGTTTCTTGTGCTTTTAATACATTGCTACATAAAATTAATATGCAACAAATAGTAATTTTTAAATAATCATTCATGTTCTGTTCTGCTTTTATGTATTTGAAATATTTTTAGTTGCATTATGCATATTATTGCATTATGCAACAATGTCATTTTAGACTTCATAATTTGCTACCCTTACTTTTATATGGTCAATTACTTTTGAAAACACCTTTAAATCTGTTTCATTAATACCTTTCTGTAAATCATCAACAATTTCATCCATTATTTTAAGGTAAACTTCAATAGTCGTCTGTCCTGTTTTTGTTATCATTAAATAGTTTTTTCTTCTGTCATTCTTATCTTCTGCTTTTCTTACCAATCCTTTTTCTTCTAAAGAATCTGTAATCCGTAATATGGTTGATTTATTCTTCCCTGTATATACAGCAAGTTGTTTTTGAATTACATCAAAATCTTTTATATGCATAAGATACAGTAAACCTAATTGCTCTACTGTCAGATGAATGTTAGTTTTTTCTTTCGCAATATGTAACAACACTCTAAAGAATTCCTTTTTCAGTTTTCCTATTTCACGGAAATCAATATATCTTTTTTCCATATTTCTTATTTTCTTGGTCGCAAAATTAATAAATAATTGGAATATGCAACTAAAATTGAAAATATTTTTTCGTAAAATAAATTTCAGCGCAAGAATGGGCGTTTGTAGCTTTTTTGCAAGCCATTGAATTGTAAATTGGTATGTGGGGGCTTGCAAATGTGCTGCAATGAAGAATAGCCAAAACGGCTTTGCCGAAAAAGTGCGGTGGGGTAAAAATTTAAACTTTGGGGTCGGACTGAGTGTCGGCTTATTTTATTTTAGTCAGTACTTGTCAAGTTGCAGTGAAATATCAGATGTGTAATTGTCTTTATTCCGCTTGTTGCTAACGTTCCCACGCTTGGCATTGTGCAAATTACGTAAAACTTTTCAATCCACCAAAACATTTTCATTGCATAATGCTAAGCGTGTGTTAGCGTGGCGTGCGTATTTGTCAGCCCGGATGTCGCGCGGTCGCACGTGTGTGTCGGCTGACAGATCACACATTGCGGGATGGCTGTCGAGCGATCGGCTGTCAGGGTGTGGTGTTGACCTGCTGTCATACGTTTTATTTACGGTTGTCATTATATTTTTAGTCAGTCACACGATGTTGCTCCTTTTCTCTGTCCTCGTGTAAGTCAACAGCGACATTTTAAACGGCCACCTATTTCATGCCGGCGACGTGTCGGCCAAAATGCCAATGGATCGTTTTTCAGCCGGCAAACATCACCGTAATCAATTCTCAGCCGTTTTGCACCAACCGTAAATTCTCAAAGAACGTGTCTTACTTTTTTTGTCCAGGGCAACTTCTCAATCCACACCGGTCAAGTCATTTTTACGCATGCACGCTAACGGTCGGCGGTATGCGCCGTAGGGGAAATCGGAGCCACTTTCCTATCACCCGTTACTGACCTCGATGCGAGCTGAAACGCTTGATATACCACTGAAACCCCTATGGCGTATGACCGCTTGTTAGCGGCTGTATTTTTTTATTAGAGTTCAATTGTCCGTTCTATGTTTATTTGTTCCAAAAATGTTTCATCGTGCGACACAACAATCAATGTTCCTTGATATTCATTTATGGCAGTCGTCAAAATCTCAACATTCTGAATGTCCAAGTTGTTTGTCGGTTCGTCAAAGATAATAATATCAGGCGACTTGCTGTTTATTGTCAAGCAACAAAGCAATAAACGCATTCTTTCACCACCACTCAACGCACTACAAGATTTGTCCCAATCTTCTTTTGTAAACAAAAAGCGATTTAGTCGGATTTTGATTTCGTGTTCTTGTAATGCAGAAACATTGAATTGTTGGGCTTGTTCGTAAACTTTCAGTTTGTTGTCGAGCAAAGAATAGTCTTGGTCAATGTAAACCGATTTGTTGTTTGCTCGGTAAATTGTTCCTGTTTGTGGCTCGATGTCGCCCAAAATGAGTTTTATCAAAGTTGTTTTGCCCGAGCCATTTTGTCCTTTCAATGCAATGCGTTCGCCACTTGTAATTTGGAAATTCAAGTTTTCTGTCCAAAGCGGTTGCATGTTGTAAGCGAAATTTATGTTCGTCGCTGTGAACAAAATTTTTCCTTTGTGTAACGCTGAATTATCAAAACCGAATTTCATTTTGTCAATGTCGGGCAACGAAGAACGAAGTTCTTGTAAGTCTTGAGAAATACCACCAATTTTTTCTGCGTGAGTACTTTTGAGTTTTGATGTGCTGTTTTCGGCATTGTTTCGCAAAGTGTTCATCATTATTCGGGCAACACCTGCTTTTTCTTGTTTTCCTTTTCCACGATTGTCCAACTTTTGTTGTCGCTCCAAAGTTTCCCGCTCTTTTTCTTTGGCTTTTCGCAATGCCTTTTCCTTGCTTTGAATGTCTTGGCTCAAAGCATTGTTTTCAATTTGCTTTTGTTCTTTGTAAAAATCGTAATTACCGCCATAAACTTTAATTTCGTGTTTACTCAATTCGCAAACTTGGTCTAAAAGATTGAGTAATTTTCTGTCGTGGCTTACAACAATCAAAGTGCTTTTAGTGGTTTGAATAAAGCCATACAAAAGTTTTCGGCTTGCAATGTCTAAATGATTACTTGGCTCGTCCAATAAAATCAATTCGGGTTGATGAATGGAAATACCTGCCAAAAAAACTTTTGTTTTTTGCCCACCACTCAATGCTTCCATTTTTTGCGACAAGTCTATATCAATTAATTGCCAATGTTGTAAAGCGTCATTGCAACGGTCTTCAATTGTCCAATCGTCATTAAGCAAATTGAAATTTTCTTCGGTTGTGTTTCCGTTCAAAATTTCTTTCAGAGCGTTTAATTTCTTGTCAATTTTCAACGCTTCTGCAATGGTCAAATGATTGAATTGTCCGAAAATTTGCGGAATAAAATATGGCTCGGTTTCAACGATTATTTGTCCGTTTGACGGTTGTAATTCTTTGGCAATAATTTTAAGCAAAGTTGATTTTCCTGCTCCGTTGTTGCCGATTAACGCTGTCTTTTCGTGATTGTTTACTGTCAGATTAATGTCGCTAAACAGTAAATCCTTGCTTGGGTGTGTATATGAAATGTTTTGTAGAATAAGCATAATTTCTTTCGTTAAAGATGAAACAATACGACAACCGCTTTGTGGTTGCTGTTCTGATTTGTCTAAAAGAAATTATTTTTCACATTTCGTCTTACTTAAATTTTTGTGTCTGCAAATATACGAATTTTCTGTTTAGCACTGTCGGTCGTAATATAGCCGCTAACGCTCCAGTGTATTTGCTGTAAGGGATTGCGGGGGGAATAATTACATTATCCTATTGTATTTCTGCGTGTTACTGAACTATGCATCCGTAAGCAGCCCTTATGGCAAATACACTTTGTTACCATGCGTATCCCTTTTCATTCAGAATCAGGCCTTTCATTGTTCCATTCTACTGCTTCCCGTATTCTTTTTTACTTCATTTTGAATAATTTAAGCCTATTGCGGGAACCCATTATTGCTTTTCTGATGTCATAGGTAGCAACGTTGACACAAGATCACTGCTGTCTTTCTGGCTTCTTCTTTCAAGGGTAATCACCTGACAAACGAACAGAATATGAACATTTTAACCTTTTCCCTGGGCACCCCTGCCAGCCTGCGCCAACTCAAATGTAAAAACAAATCCCCAAAGGGCGGCCTGGGATGAACTGTCAAGAATCACCAATCTTTTAGTTTCCCTTTCGTCCCGTCCATTTCGATTCAAAGAACGACCGAATCTACTCTACTCATTCGTCTTTATCCGTTTTTTT
>JAKLIC010000070.1 GCA_022709825.1 Bacteroidota bacterium
AAAATCTACATCATGTTTATCAAGAAGTTCTAAAAAATCTAAAAAATCGGCGTTAAACAGATTTGTTGGCATGTTTTCGAGTGGAAATGATAGTTCTATCTACTTTTTGAAGTGGATCAGAATTAAAAATAGAATTAATAATATCACAAGCATAATTTAACCTATCAACCGGCAATTTATCTTTAAAAAATGTTACATGATCATTTGCCTCTTTAAAAGAAGATTTTGAAACAATTGTTCTATCCATTTTAAAATCACCCATTTTAATTCTTTTAAACAAAGATAAAAATTTATTCAATCGATTTTACAATTGCTTTTTCAGCCTCTTTTCTTGTTCCGTCAAATCCATCTACACCGGAGACAGTGGTGTATTTCAATACATATTTTTTTCCCGGATTGATTCTTTGGTAAACACTTTGACACATCAGTGTAGCCTCATGAAAACCACATAAAATCAATTTCAATTTTCCCGGATAAATGTTTACGTCACCAATGGCATAAATCCCTTCAACATTTGTTTGATAATCTAAGGCATTGTCTACTTTAATCGCATTTTTTTCAATTTCTAATCCCCAGTTTGCAATAGCACCAAGCTTTGGTGTTAACCCGAATAAGGGAATAAAATAATCCGTTGCAACATTCATTCGGGCACCATTGATCTCAACATCTACAGATTCAATACGTTCAGTTCCTTTAAATCCGATTACTTCAGCAGGAGTAATTAATTTAATTTTTCCTATATTTTTTAATTCCTGTACTTTCTCAACTGAATCTAATGCTCCACGAAATTCATTTCTACGGTGAACCAATGTTACTTCAGATGCAACGTCAGAAAGGAAAATACTCCAATCTAATGCAGAATCACCACCTCCGGAAATTACAATTTTTTTTCCACGGTATTTCTCAGGATCTTTTACAAAATAATCTACTCCACGATCGTTCTGTTCATAAAACTCAATATCTTTAAGCAAAGGTTTTCTGGGCTCAAATGTTCCTAATCCGCCGGCGATAGCGATTGCTTTTGCTTGATGTTTTGTTCCTTTATTGGTAGTTACAATAAAACTACCATCCTCTAATTTATCAATGGTTTCAGCCGTTTCTCCTAAGGTAAATCCAGGTTGAAACTGTTTGATTTGTTCCATTAAATTGGTCACCAAATCACCGGCTAATACTTCCGGATAACCAGGAATATCATAGATAGGTTTTTTAGGATATAATTCTGCTAATTGTCCACCTGGTTGAGGAAGTGCATCAATTAAATGACATTTCAATTTTAATAAGCCTGCTTCAAATACGGCAAAAAGCCCTGTCGGGCCAGCTCCAATAATAAGGATATCGGTTTGTATCATTCTTTTTTATGTTCTGAGTTTTTTGTGGGACGAAATTAAACTTGTTTATAATTTAAAAACATGACTTATATCAGTTTCATAAAATAACACTTGAGTTCTGATTTCAAACTTTAAGCGATGTTTTCAACTGTTTCAATTTGAGGCACATATTTCTTGATAGTAGTCTCCACACCCGCCTTTAAAGTCATTTGATTCACACTACATCCCACACACGCACCTTCCAAACGTACCCTTACATGTTTGCTGTCTAAAACATCAACTAATGAAATATTTCCCCCATCGGATAACAAAAACGGACGAATTTCATCTAAAGCCTTTTCAATACCTAATCTAATTTCTTCTGTAGTCATTATTTTTTATTTACAGCTGAACAACCAGCCATTGTCGTTATTTTAATCGCTTCACTTGGAGGTAAATTTTCATTTCGATTTACTACTTCCTGAACAATATTTCTGGCGATATTTTCAAAGGCCGTTTCAAGAGGCGTTGCCGTTTGTAAAGCGACAGGTCGACCATAATCACCTGCTTCACGAATGCTTTGAACTAAAGGAATCTCCCCTAATAAAGGCACTTTTAAATCTTCTGCCAAATTTCTAGCTCCTTCTTTACCAAAAATATAATATTTATTGTTTGGTAATTCTTCCGGCGTAAAATAAGCCATGTTTTCAATAATTCCCAGAACAGGAACATTGATTGCTTCTGACATAAACATTGAAACTCCTTTTTTAGCATCTGCTAAAGCAACAGCTTGAGGTGTACTAACGACTACCGCACCTGTAATTGGTAACGATTGCATGATTGAAAGTTGAATGTCTCCGGTTCCGGGAGGCAAATCGATTAACATAAAATCCAATTGACCCCAATCAGCATCAAAAATCATTTGATTTAATGCTTTTGCTGCCATAGGCCCTCGCCAAATAACCGCTTGATCCGGTTTAGTAAAAAATCCGATAGATAGAATTTTTACTTCATAGCTTTCAACCGGCTTCATTTTTGATTTCCCATCTACTTCTACCGATAAGGGTTTTGCATTTTCAACATCAAACATAATTGGCATGGAAGGCCCATAAATATCGGCATCTAAAACACCAACACTAAAACCCATTTTAGCCAATGAAACTGCTAAATTAGCAGTAACAGTAGATTTTCCAACACCTCCTTTTCCGGAGGCAATAGCAACAATATTACTAATTCCCGGAATTTGTTTTCCTTTGATCAAGTTAGGATTCTCCGGTTTTTCAGGAGTTTCAACTTTGATATTCACTTTTACTTTCGCTTTTTCGTAGACCAATTCGTGAATGGTTTTGATGATGTCTACTTCTGCTCTTTTTTTGATATGCAAAGCTGGCGTAGACAAAAGTAAATCTACAATAACCTCATCGCCAAAAGTTAATACATTTTGAATGGCTCCACTTTCGACCATATTTTTTCCTTCACCGGCAACAGAGATAGTTTCTAGGGCTTTTAGTATTTCTTTTCTATCGAGTTTCATCTTATTTATATTTTTTTTAAAGGAATAATAATTACCTTTATTTAAACTTATTATAGATTGCAAAGATAATACGAAAAGTATAGAAACAGTAGTTAAAGAATTGAAAATGTTTATGTCAGGATAAGGAAATAGCGACGAATAATAGACTAAGAAATTAGAAAATAATTGCTAATTGGAAATTTCCGGTTCCCAAAAAACCTTTTCAAAGTCAATAATCTGATTATCAATTACTTCAATCCCTTCGTTCTCTAATAATTGCTGCATTAAATTAGTCCCACTAAAATGATGTTTTCCTGAAAGCAATCCTTTTCGATTGACTACTCTATGAGCAGGAACATCTTCTAAATGATGTGAAGCATTCATGGCCCAACCTACCATTCGAGCCGAACGGGCAGTTCCTAACGCTTTAGCAATTGCTCCATATGAAGTTACACGACCATAAGGAATTTGGCGAACGATGAAGTAGACTCTTTCGAAGAAATTTTCCTCCATAATGGTTGTTTTACTAATCTTTAAAAAATAGTTTAAAAAGTGAAATCAACGCAACTAAACCCGTGATGGTACCAATAACATAATTAATGTTTTTTGACAAAAAAGAATTGCTTCTGTCCTTTTTTTTAAAAAAAGAAATATACCCTAAAAAAATTAAAAAAGCGGCAACAGCTGTACCGGTAGAAAAAGCATAAATAAAATAATTGTCAAAATAAAAATAATGATACGTAGCCAACGTAATACTTATAAAAACATAATAAGGAATAGGAAACAAATTAAGAGATGACAGTAAAACTCCCATAAAAAAACGACTGGATTTACTTCGCATTTTAATTTCATCTTTCTTTATTTTGAGCTTATTTTTTTTTCCACTCCAAAAGAAATAAAAAGTGAGGCCTGTAAAAATCACAAATCCTATTTCTTGTAAAAGAGCACCAATATCAGCTCTACCGTCTATAAATCTTGCAAATAAAACAGCTATTAATGTTTGAAAAAATACAATCACTGAAGCTCCTAATGCAAACCAAACCGCTCTGTTTTTGCCATCTCGCATGCCCACTTTTGCTACTGTCATATTAAGCAAACCGGGCAAAGTTGTTCCTAAAGCCGCAGAGGAAAGTCCGAGTAAAATTGGTAAGGTTATATTCATTGAACAGAATATGCGTTAAAATTATTTTATCCTAAATTGAATATAGGTAATTGCCTTATTTATTTCTAGATATTGTTTTTCATAAAAAGTTTGAATAGCCGTTACCACTTCCGGAGCTCCTTCATTTTTATATACATTATGATTGGCATAAATCACCTCATGCCCTTCACCATGAAGCAACCCTAGTGTATAACCATGCATAAATTCACTATCTGTTTTCAAATGCACTAAACCATCCTTTTTTAATACTTTTTTATACCGTTGCAAAAATTCAGTATTAGTCATTCTATGTTTCGTTCTTTTATATTTGATTTGTGGATCAGGAAAAGTAATCCAAATCTCATCCACTTCATTTTCAGCAAAACAAAATTCTACTAATTCAATTTGAGTACGAAGAAACCCAACATTATGCATTCCGTTTTCAACAGCTGTTTTAGCACCTCGCCAAAATCGGGCTCCTTTAATATCAATTCCAATAAAATTTTTATCCGGATAACGTTCAGCTAATCCCACTGAGTATTCTCCTTTTCCACACCCTAATTCCAAAACAATTGGTTTTTCATTCTTAAAAAAATCATTATTCCAATTGCCTTTCCATTTAAAGTCTCCGGAAACTACTTCTTCTCGAGTAGGTTCTATAACATTTTGAAAAGATTCATTTTCCTTGAAACGCTTTAATTTATTCTTACTTCCCACGTAATTTAATTTTTTGGTAAAATTAGGGAAATATACTCAATCAAAAATAGTAGTACTTTTACATTTATTAAATGAGTTATTAAGACTTGGAAACAACCCACCCAAAAATTCTTGTTGCTCCCTTAAATTGGGGCCTAGGGCATGCTACCAGATGCATCCCAATTATTGAAGCTTTAATAGAACAAGGCTATGAACCAATTATTGCTTCTGATGGTGTTGCTTTGCACATTTTGCAAAAAGAATTTCCTCAACTTACTTTTCTTGAACTGCCTTCTTATCAAATTGAATATGCTAAAAAAGGTGCTTTTTTTAAGTGGAAATTGATTAAAAACAGTCCAAAAATGATGGAAGCCATTTATCAAGAGCGAAAACTTGTCAAAAAATGGGTTAAAGAATACGGAATTTCGGGAATCATTTCTGATAATCGGTTAGGGATTTATTCCAAAAAAGTTCCTTCCGTTTTCATTACGCATCAATTAAATGTATTAACAGGAAACACGAGTTGGATTACGAGTAAATTACATCAGTATATTATTAAAAAATATGATGAATGTTGGGTTCCTGATGTAGCAGAAATTCCAAATTTGACAGGAAAACTAGGTCATTTAGAAAACCCTCATTTTAAAATAAACTACATTGGTCCGTTAAGTCGATTTACAAAAAAAGAGTTGCCTAAAAAATATGATTTACTGATTATACTTTCAGGGCCCGAACCACAACGTTCAATATTAGAATTGCATTTAAGAGAAGAAATAAAACGATACAAAGGAAAAGTAGTTTTTGTTAGAGGTGTGATTGAACCGGAACAAAAATCAGAACAAACAGAGCATGTTACTTTTTATAATTTTATGACTTCCGTTGAGTTGGAACAAACTTTCAATGAAAGTGAAATTGTTCTTTGCCGTTCAGGATACACTACGGTAATGGATTTGGCAAAATTAGGAAAAAAAGCCTTTTTTATACCAACTCCCGGTCAATTTGAACAGGAGTATTTAGCCAAAAAATACAAAAAAGAAGGCATCGTGCCCTATGCTAAACAAGAAAAATTTGTAATTGAAAATTTATTTGAAATAGATTTGTACAGAGGATTAAATACTTTCAAATATGATTTAGATTGGAAAAAATTATTTCTGCTTTTCGAGCGTGAATGAAAACTCCGAACCGACTCCGAATTGACTTTCTACATAAATTTTTTCATTATGCCCTTCAATAATATGCTTAACAATTGCTAAGCCTAAACCTGAACCACCTTCAGAACGGGCACCACTTTTATCTACTCTGTAAAAACGTTCAAACAAACGAGGAATATGTTGTTTTTGAATTCCTTCGCCATTGTCTGTAATACGAATGATTATTTTTTTATTTACCAAATCTTCAATACTTACTTCAGTAGTGCCGCCTTCTTTTCCATACTTAATTGAATTCATTACTAAATTAGTAATTACCTGTTGGATTTTTTCCTGATCGGCTCGAACGTAAATCGGTTTACTGTAATTAGTATCAAAGGTTAAAGTAATTTTCTTTTTGGAAGCACGCATTTCCAACAAATCAAAAACATTTTTAATTGTTTCTACGATATCAAAAATGGAATAATCTAAATTTAAATCACCGGTTTCGAGTTTGGTAATCATATCTAAATCTTTGACGATATAAATTAACCGCTCTACTCCTTTTTCGGCTCTTTCAAGGTATTTTTTTCGTAGAACTTTATCATTTGCAGCACCATCTAATAAAGTAGAAATATATCCTTGAACGGTAAAAAGAGGGGTTTTCAGCTCATGAGAAACGTTTCCTAAAAATTCTCTCCGGTATTCTTCACGAACTTTTAAGGTTTCAATTTCTAATTTTTTATCGGTAGCGAATTTTTTGACTTCTTTGGTCAAGGTTGCCATATCTGTTGTGATGGGTTGACTTCTGAAAGTGGTAGAATCCAACAAAGAAACATCATCATATATTTTTTTTACCCGACGATAAATGAATCGTTCTACACGATATTGTACAACAAAAAAAGAGAAAAGATAGATGGAAATTGTAAATACAGTAATCAAAACATAACTCACCTGATTGAAGTAATACAACAATAAGGTTAAAAAAACCATTGAAAAAAAAGTAATGTAAAAAGCAGATTTAACTGCAAATTTATAGGTCTTTTTAAAACTAATAGCCATTGAAAAAAGTTTGTTTTTGCATACTAAATTCAAAAGTAAGCTATTCTGAATGCAAAGTCAAACAAAGAATTAAATTTCAAACTTATATCCTACTCCTTTGATGGTTTTAAACAGTTCGTCACCAATTTTTTCACGTAACTTTCTAATATGAACATCGATTGTTCTTCCCCCTACAATCACTTCATTGCCCCAAACTTTATCAAGAATTTCTTCCCGCTTAAATACTTTACCGGGTTTAGAGGCTAATAAATAAAACAATTCAAACTCTTTTCTTGGTAAAACTATTTCTTTTCCGTCTTGGATAATTTTATATTCTTCTCTGTTAACTTCAATATTTCCAACGGTTAGTATATCCCCTTTTGGATCTTCTTCTTTTAAACGTCTCAGTAATGCTTTTACTTTGCTCACCAATACTTTTGGTTTAATTGGTTTAGCAATATAATCATCAGCTCCGGCATCAAATCCGGCAACTTGAGAATAATCTTCACTTCTAGCCGTTAAAAAAGCAATAATAACATGACTCAATTCAGGAATTTTTCGGATGTTTTCACAAGCTTCCATTCCATCCATTTCTGGCATCATGACGTCCATTATAATAAGGTGAGGTAATTCTTTTTTAGCTTTTTGAATG
>JAKLIC010000071.1 GCA_022709825.1 Bacteroidota bacterium
AATTGCTGAACTAATCATTAAACTAATAACTAAATAAATATGAGAGCAATAAAACTTCAATTTACAGACAAGAAATATCTTGATGGACTTCTAAATGATGCAGAATTTGCAGCAAACATAAATTATTTAAATCCATACCGACTAAATGATTTAAACCTTGCCTTGTTTGACCCAATTACACAACATAATGCCTTAGATTCAGAAGTTGTTATTTTATCAAAATTTGCAAGAGCAATTAAAAATTTATTTTTCCCAAATACACCTCACAATATTGAGTTTATGAATCCAATCATAAATCAACAAAAAGGTGGATTGATACATAATACTGAAAGAATAATTGATTCTACAGATATTCAGATTACTGATTTTAGTTTTACAATTAGACAATAAAGCACATACCCACAACATCGTATATAAAACATTTGGCAGACAGTGGATTATCGGGCGGTAGAGCTCGTATCAAAAGTAGTTGTAACTTGACAGGAAAGTGATTCGAAATGCCAAACGTTTCATATACGTAATCGTTATGGGCAAGCATAATAGAAAAAAATGGATGATCAAAAGACAATCGGATCTGCGAGCTCAGGACATTTGGCCATGATTCTACCGTATCTATGATAAAAAAAAGTTGGAGTCCGGAAGAGCAGGTGGTTGTTTATGAGCATTATAACCTTGGAAGCATTAAAAAAGTACTTATGAATGAGGCCAGCCCATAACGTTGTGCAAATGCCAGCCCACCGGCCTCTGGGAAAATAGTGAGGTGTGTACCGGGGCCGGCTTCTGCACATGGCGTTATGGGCAAGCATAATAGAAAAAAATGGATAATTAAAAGACAATCGGATCTGCAAGCTCAGGACATTTGGCCTTGATTCTACCGTATCTATGATAAAAAAAAGTTGGAGTCCGGAAGAGCAGGTGGTTGTTTATGAGCATTATAACCTTGGAAGCATTAAAAAAGTACTTATGAAAGTGGCCAGCCCATAACGTTGTGCAAATGCCAGCCCACCGGCCTCTGGGAAAATAGTGAGGTGTGTACCGGGGCCGGCTTCTGCACATGGCGTTACCGCCAAGTGTAGAAAACAGAACCGACAGACAGAAAATTGAAAAGTAAACCATTGTGAAAGGACAGAGAAACGAAATATTGACAAGAAAAGAGAGCCGACACTCAAGCCGACCCGAAGTTTTTTATTTTTTGCCCACCGCACATTTTTTAAAACAATTGCCGACCCACATTGCACACATTGCCAAAGCCCCACAAGCCAACGCTAAAACCAAAGCTTTGTCAAAGAGTGCAATTTTGCCAACCCACGTGAATTAGCTATGAATAAAGAAAACCAAATATTAATTGAATTATTAAAGGGGGTCGAGAATTGGACTGAATTAAAAGTTAATCTTGAAAAGTATAATACAGCTCAGACCGAAACTACTTCAAAGAAGACTTTAGCTGGGAAAATATTCGAAGTATTTACAAAATATTACTTGCAAACAGAACCAAAAAAGACTGAACTTTATAAGAATGTATGGTTGTATGACGAAATTTCTATAGATATAAAGGAACAATTAAGACTACCTGCAATTGACCATGGAATTGATTTACTACTGCAAGACTTTGATAATAATTTCCATGCGGTTCAGTGTAAATTTAAAAATGACGAAACAAAAAGTTTAAGCTGGTCAGGTGATAAAATAGCAAATGTATTTGCACTTGGCACAAATTGCCATAAAGTAATTGTTTTTACGAATGCTTCTGATACAACAAGTGTTGCAAAAGCATTTGAGCAAAAATTTGAACAAATAGCTTTTGATGAATTAAATTCTATTGAACCAGAAATATTTAAAAATATTCTTGAATTAGCCTTAGGCAATAGACCAAAAGAGTTAAAAAAACATACTCCAAAAGAGCATCAAGAAATAGCAATTAATAAAGTAGTAGAACACTTTGCAACCAATGATAGAGGTCAGCTAATTTTACCTTGCGGTGCAGGAAAAACAGTAACTGCCCTATGGATAAAAGAAAGGATAAAATCAAATACAACGCTGGTTTTAGTTCCGTCACTTGCTTTGCTAAAGCAAATCAAAAACGATTGGGCAAGACATAAAACCAACCCTTATGCGTATTTATGTGTTTGTTCCGAAAAAGATATCGATAAAGACCAAGAAGATGCTATTCGATTGCATACTTATGAAATAGGTGGTCCAGTCACAACTGATTTCGAGGAAGTAAAACTATTCCTAGAAAAGGAGAGTGAGAGAATTATATTTTCAACATATCAATCAATTGAAGTAATTGTAAGTGCTGCTAATAGAATTAAGGATTTTTCTTTTGATTTGGTTATTTGTGACGAAGCTCACAGAACCGCCGGCAGTAGAGATAAAAATACATTTACATTAGTTCACAATAATCAGAAAATACCTGCATTAAAGAGGTTGTATATGACAGCTACTCCCAAAATTGTTTCAAAGAAATTGAAACGTAAACTTGGGGAAGATTATGAATTGTTTTGTGATATGAGTAATCCAAGAATTTTTGGTAATGAAGCGTATCATATGACTTTTGGAGATGCAATATCAAAGAATATTTTAGTTGATTATAAAATTATTGGCATTGGTGTTTCTGATAAACAAGTTAAAAAATATATAGATGAACGAAAATATCTTGGAAACTACACTGCCGAAGATTTAGCAAATAACTTCGCTTTAGAATTGGTAATGAATAACTACAATGCATTTCATTCAATTTCATTTCATTCAAAAGTTAAATTTGCAGAAGCGTTTGCCACTAGACATAAAGATTTTTTTGCAGAAGTATTTTCTAAAAGTGTCAACGGAAATCAAACCACAACTTATCGTTCAAAAGTACTACAAGAATTTAAAGAAAGTCCAAAAGGTCTTGTTTCAAATGCAAGATGTTTAACCGAGGGAGTTGATGTTCCTTCGATTGATTTAATTTATTTCTGTGACCCAAAAACATCTGTCATTGATATTGTTCAAGCATCTGGTAGAGCATTAAGACTTGACCCAAGCGGTAAAAAAGAATGGGGATACATTGTAGTACCAATTTTCCATCACGAAGACCAAGACGTTGAAACAGAAATTAAAAAGAAGCCAATTTTTGAACACTTAATTCAGGTAATTAGGTCGCTTTGCGACCATGACGAAAGACTCCTTGCCGAAATTAATGAAATAGCTTTTAAAAAAGGAAAGCGGAGTAATTCGCGAATTAGAATAGATTTTCCTGATTCTAAAATTGAAAAAATAATCAAACTTGAAGGCATTGAAGAAAAAGTTCGAGATGTTTTATTTGATGAAATAATTGAAAAAACAAGCTCAAATTGGGAACTAAGATTTCTTGAAATTAAAGATTATATTGAGAAAAATGGTCATTCCACAATTTCAAAAAATAATAAAGATTACATTGAATTATACTATTGGGTTGGTAACCAACGAAAATATTACTACGAGGATAAATTAGAACCTTCAAAGATTATAAGGCTCAATGAAATAGGCTTTGATTGGAAAGGTCAAAACAGAAGAGAAATCACTGATTTGGATGAAATTTGGAAAGAGAGCTATCGTAAACTTGAAAAATATTATGAAGAGAATAATAATTCAGATGTGCCAGCCCGTTATGCCCTTGATAAATCATTAGGTACTTGGTGTGTTTCGCAAAGAGTCAAATATGATGAAGAAAAACTAGCTGATTGGCAAATCGAATTACTTGAAAAATTAAAATTTAATTGGGACCCCAAAAATGTATTTGATAAGAGATACAGTGAATTATTAGAATACAAAAAAAAGTTCGGCAATGTAAAAGTCCCAACACAAGGCAGTAAAGAATATAAAGACCTTGGCAGGTGGGTAAATAGGTTAAGAGTTATTTATAAAAGCGGGAACGTTGATGAACAAGGTAATGTCCGTTCAAGTGGGTTTGGTCATATTAAAGCACATCAACTTAAATTACTAAATGAAATAGGGTTTTTATGGAATGCCGTAAAAGGTGATTGGAACGATAGATTTGCAGAATTAAAAGAATACTTTGACAAGAATGGACATTCAAATGTAAAACAAGCCGAAGACTTTTCTTTGTATCAATGGTGTTATAAACAAAAAAAGAATAAAGAAAGCTTAACGACCGATAAAATTGAAAAATTAAATTCAATTGAATTTAATTTTGAATTTCAACCTCAAACTGGCAGTGATGCAGGACTTGTTGTTTGGTCTGAAAGATTATCTGAATTGTCCGATTATTTTGAATCATTTGGAGATTATAATATTCCAAGAAACGACCCTGAATATAAAAGTTTACTAATTTGGCTCAGACACCAAAGAAGTTTGCAATTACAAGGTAATTTATCGGATGAAAAACTTTCATGGCTTGAAGATATTGGATTTTCATTAGACGAATTTTTCAGTACTGATGATGTTGAAAATTGGAATATCAATCTTCATAAATTAAAGGATTATTTTGAAAATACAGGCAGTTTTTATATAGCTCTGAATGATGAGGTAAATAAAAGCCTTTTAAGTTGGATTCGCTATCAGAAATCCTTATTCAAACAAGAAAAATTGAGTGACGACAAAATAGAAAAACTAAAAAGTATTGGATATTCATTTGAAATTAATTACAGAGGTAAAGGAGTTAGAACAAAAAAAAGTGAAATTGATAATGAGTGGCTTGAAATGTTGAACAATCTAAAAGCTTACTATGATAAAAATAAAACATTTTTAATCCCAAATAAAGATAATACAAATCAAACCCTTAGAAACTGGTTACGGTATCAGAAAAATCTATACAATACTGGAATGTTAGGTGCTGAAAAGGAAAATCACTTAAAGGGTATTGGGTATTCTTTTAGTTTAAATTTTCGGGGTAAATCCTTAAATTCTATTTCAAACGAACTCAATCCAGTTGAGAAAGATGATAAACCCTCAACTTGGGAAATTAAATTTGAAGAATTCAAAAAGTATTATTTGGTCAACCAAACCTTTTTCATTCCTTCGGATGATAAAGAATTACAACCACTATTAAGTTGGGTAAGATATCAACGGATTTTGTACAAAGAAGATAAACTTGAAAAAAATAAACTTGAAATATTTAATGAATTAGGATATTCTTTTGAACTTGATTTTCGAGGCAGGAAAGGAAATGATGAAAATTCAATAAAAGAAGATTGGTTTACAAGATTATCACAGTTGCACGAATATTATAAAGAAACAGGAACATTTTTTATTAAGGGAAATGATAAAGATAATTCAGACCTATTACAATGGTTGAGATACCAGCGAATCCTGAGGAAGCAAGGTAAGTTGACTACTGAACAACTAGAAGCATTAACAAATATCGGGTATTCTTTTGAAGTAAAATATTATGGACAAGGTCGAGAGAAAAAACCAAAAACAGAAAATCAAAAACCTGAAAATGAGCGTAATTCTTGGGACTCAAACTATTTAAAGTTATTGAACTATAAAATGAAAGTCGGGCATTGTAATGTACCAAGAGATTTTAAAGATGATAAGCCTTTAGCGAACTTTGTCGTGCGACAAAGAGCATATTACAAGCAAGGGAAATTAAGCAATGACCAAATAAACAAATTGGAATTTCTTGGTTTTGAGTGGGAAGTTGACAGGACAAAGGTATGGATGAAAGCATGGAATAATAAATACTCACAATTGTTATCAATATTTAAAAAAACAAACAGTTCGCATATAACGAGTTCATATGAAGATAATTCGCTTTATACATGGACTCTGCAACAGCGAATGAAAAAACGTAATAATGAATTATCAGATGAACAAATTAAGTTATTAGATGATATTGCATTTAATTGGAATCCTGAAGCTGCAAGTGGCTCACCTGATGACGAAAGATGGTTTGAAATGCTTGAGCAATTATCTGAATACAAAAATAAATTTGGAGATTGCAATGTATCTCAATTGAATAAAGATTACAAAAAACTTGGCAGATGGGTAAATGACCAAAGACTAAATTATTCTAGAGGCAAATTGTTTGAACATAGGAAGGAGCTACTTGAAGAATTGGACTTCATTTGGAATACTAAGGAGCATGAGTTTGATTTGAAGGTTAAAATGCTTCAAGAATTCCATATGAAAAATGGACATTTTGATGTAAAGCAAAGTGATAAGGAATATGGCGGTTTGTATGATTGGCTTCATAGGTTGATTAAAAAGGGAACAACAGAAACGAGAAAAAAGAAACTTGAAAGTATTGGTTACGATACTTCAATAATAAAGACAATTGTTAATTAAAAAAAATATTAGATGTTATTAGATTTTGAACAATTCACTAGAGCCGCAGAGGAAGTTGAACGAATTATCGCACTTCCTACCAATGCTGATTTAATGTCAGAAATTAATAATTCAAGTTCGACAATACCAGTGGAAAAGAGGAGAGAATTTTATCGTCACATGAACTCTTTATTTTTAAATGTTTTGTTGAATAGATTAGATGGACTTGGCGCTGGTGCAGAACAGAGAGCTATAGAAGCAAGGAGAATTATTGTAAACATAATTAATACATTATAGCTATGTTTCAATATTGTCACGAATGTATTAATGAGTATATAAATGCTCCGTCATGGATTACTCCTATTGCTCAATCAATAACCGCATTGGTTGCTATATTTGCGTTATCTGTGGCTTGGAAAAACTTAAGAGGTCTTAAAAGAACTCAATCATTACAAGCACAAATGAACCTTATTTCACTTGAGAATGAAGTTCGGAAAAACTATTTAATGCTTAAAATAGCTAATCAAAAATATTCTGAGGAAACTCAAATTTCAAATTCGAAAAATATATTAATGTTAAGTATTGAAAAAACGAATGCTTTTGAATTATATGTTTCAACCGCTGACAAGTTAGCAGCTTTAATAGCATCAGAATTTCTTACTGGTCAATTTGAAAAACGTAATTGGAAAGATGAATATCTAGCTATATTTAAGAAAGTAAAGGAATATCATCAAGGTGAAGATTCAATAATACCTGGCAAAGACCAAATGATAAACAACATAAATAAACTATTAATTGAATGGTCAAAATCATAGCCTATTTTGCAAGCACATTGCCAAAGCCCCTCGTGCCAACGCTGCAACCAAAGCTTTGTCAAAGAGCTTGCAAAGCCAATGCACCGAGAGAAATTGTTTTAAAAAATGTGCCTCCACTTAAAAAAATAAAAAACGCAGACACACAAGCCGTCAAAAAAGAAAGAAAGTAAAATGACAATGACACTAAAACTGTATAAAGACTGACTATTTCGGACTATACCCTGCCAGTCATTTCGGACCAAACCAAGCCAGTGATTTCGGACTAAAGCAGGCCAGTCGTTTCGGACCAAAGCAGGCCACTTCCCAGACGTATTTTTATCGCCTGGAACTGCCTTGATCACCGAAAAGAAAGACTGACATTCCG
>JAKLIC010000072.1 GCA_022709825.1 Bacteroidota bacterium
AGCTTATAACATCTATGTTGCTTTAAACATCATTGGTGTCAGTATTGGTTTTTATTTGTCGAATGTGATTGAAAAACCAAGTTTTGCGACTATTTTTATTTTTATAGCGGCTTGTTTATACTTTTATGCCACGACGCTGAAAAAAGTTTTGCTATTAGGTAATTTAATGGTTGCCTTTGTATTAGCCTTGAGTGTTTTAATTATTGGTTTTTTTGATTTATATCCTGCTACGCATGAAGGCAATCAGGATCAGATGCGAATGTTGTTTGGCATTTTAACCGATTATGCCTTTTTTGCCTTTTTAATTAATTTCATTCGTGAAATAGTGAAAGATGCGGAAGATGTTAAAGGAGATTATAACCAAGGTATGCAAACCTTACCTATCCTTTTAGGAGTTGGACGAACTTCAAAGGTTATTTTTGGGTTGCTTTTAGTTCCAATTGGGATTGTTTTTTGGTATGTGAACAGTTATTTGATGTTTAATGATTTGTATATTGCTGTTTTGTTTTTGCTGTTTTTAGTTTTATCTCCCCTCTTGTATTGTTTAGTAAAAAGTTGGAGTGCAAAAACTACGACTGATTTTCGTCATTTGAGTTTACTTTTAAAATGGATATTATTCTTTGGGATTTTGTCAATTGTTATCATTAATTACAATATCAAACAAAATGCTTAACGAAAAATTAAAAGAATTTCATTTGATTTTAGCTTCGGGTTCGCCCAGGAGGCAACAGTTTTTTAAAGATTTGGATTTAGACTTTGAAATTCGTTTAAAAGAAATTGAGGAAGTCTATCCAAACCATTTGAAAGCGGAAGAAATCACCAATTTTTTAGCCCAATTAAAAGCCAATGCCTTTGAAGGAGAACTCAAAGCAAAAGATATTTTAATTACGAGTGATACTATTGTTTGGCATCAAAACCAATGTTTGGGAAAACCGAAAGATTATGAAAATGCGTTTCAAATGTTACAATTGTTATCGAATGCTACGCATGAAGTGATTACCTCCGTATGTTTTAAAACAGTTGATAAAACCGAAACCTTTTTTGAAGTGACAAAAGTTACTTTCACTACACTTTCAGAAGAAGAAATTCGTTATTATTTAGATCATTATAAACCCTTTGATAAAGCTGGTAGTTATGCCATTCAGGAATGGATTGGCTATGTTGGAATCAGTAAGATTGAAGGTTCATACACCAATGTTGTTGGCATGCCTATGCATGGTGTTTATGAGAAATTAAATTCATTTTTAGCTTAGTTAATATGGAATTTTTAAAACTTTATATTAAAGAGGAAATTGCAACGGGAGTTGTTCTTGTAATTTCAATGATTTTACGCTTTTTAATTGCTAAAATAGTTAGACGTTTTGCCCGAATGAGTGAAACGTTAGAACACCGAACCAATTTGGTTATCAAGTATTTTAATTTATTGATAGGAACTATTGCCACGATTGCTTTGTTTGTGATTTGGGGAGTTAAAACACAAGATGTTATTTTGGTCGTTTCTTCCTTGTTTGCTGTGATTGGGGTGGCCATGTTTGCACAATGGTCAATTTTGAGTAATGTTACCTCCGGGATTATTATCTTTTTTTCAGCTCCTTTTAAAATTGGTGATACCATCAAAATACATGATAAAGATTTTCCTATTGAAGGCGAGATTGATGATATTCGCGGTTTTCATACCTTTTTAAAAACAAAAGATGGCGAATTGATTACCTATCCAAATAGTTTACTTTTACAGAAAGGAATATCCGTGATTAAAAATACTGTGGTAGAAAAAGAGTTTTTCGATTAAAAAAGCGTATCTTATCTTGATGCTAATTTTGTAAAACTAGCGTTATCGTTTTATGCCAACAAGAATTATTCTTTTGATTACTGTGTTTTTTTGTTTTTTAAATTCTTATTCTCAAGAAAAAAAAACAGCAACCGACTCAACCCTACTAGGTTATCAGAAAATTGAAAATACAGCAAAGAAAAGTAAATTTACAGCAAGTTTGCATCGTTTAATTTTCAAATCAACATCGGTCAAACAAACCGGAATAAAAACAGCTCAAATTGTTTCCAACTATTCGCAATTTGAAGGTAAAATTATTCGAAAAATATCGATTCATACACTTGATCCATTTGGGTTTTCTGATTCTGACTCTACAAAAACACCCCGCCATTTTGCTTCGAAAGCAGGTAATGCCATTCACATCAAAACTAAAAAGTTTGCTATTCGCAATGTCTTACTGATTAAAGAGAATGAACCATTTGACAGTTTGAAAGTAAAGGAAACCGAACGATTAATTAGAAGTCAGCGTTACGTTAGAAGGGTAACCGTTTATACTGAAAATGTATCAGGGTCATCTGCTGACAGTGTTGATGTTAAAATTACTGTTTTAGATTCGTGGAGTTTGATTCCTACTACCAGTGCTACAAAAAACAAAGCCAGTTATGAACTTTTGGAACGTAATTTTCTTGGAAGCGGGCATTCTTGGGACAACAAATATACACATGAATTAGATGATAAACGAAGAGCTTTTTCTACCCGCTACATTATACCAAATATAAAGAACACTTACATTCAAACGACACTAAATTATCAAATGGATGTTAATAAAGATTATAGTAAATATATAGAAATAGAGCGAAAATTCTTTTCTCCGTTAACTAGATGGGCCGGTGGAGTTCTATTGGAAAACCGTTTATTGAAGGACAGTTTGATTGATAGCAACAGTAATTATGAACTACAAACATTCAAGTATGGAACAATTGATGCCTGGGGCGGACATTCTGCACCGATATTAAAGGGAAACAGTGAGACGGAAAGAACTACCAATTTGATTACGACCTTGCGTTACTATAAAAGAAATTATGAGCGAAGAATTTCGGAAGATTTTGATCCGTATGCATTTTATACAAATGAGGCGTTTTGGCTTACGGGAATTGGCGTTTCATCTCGAAAATATGTTAAGGATGAATACATTTTTAATTATAATATTACGGAAGATGTTCCGATTGGAAAATATTACGGAATCACTGCGGGTATTCAAGACAAAAATGATAATACTCGCTTTTACGTTGGTGCCCGAGCGACCTTAGGTGATTATTTTAAATGGGGTTATTTTAGTACGAACTATGAATATGGTACTTTTTTTAACGATGGTAAAAATGAACAAAGTGCTTTTTTAGCGGAATTGTATTATTTCACGCGACTTTTTGAACCGGGGAAATGGAAAATCAGGCAGTTTTTTAAAAGCAATATGGTTTTTGGAGGGCATCGATTAGACATTAAAGGAGATCAATTGTCGATTAATGAAGCGAATGGTATTACAGGATTTAATGATGCTAAACTGATTGGGACTAAAAAGATGATTTTTTCTTTTCAAACACAATCTTACTCCCCATGGGAACTAGCCGGATTTCGATTTAATCCGTTTTTTAATTATACGTTAGCGTTTATTGGTGATTCTGAAAATGGTTTTAAGAAGAGTGAGGGTTTTTCTAAAATTGGTCTTGGGATTTTGCTTTCGAATGATTATTTAGTTTTTAGTACTTTTCAATTTTCGATTGCTTTTTATCCTAAAATACCAAATGAGGGAAGGAATATATTCAGAACAAATAATTTTGATACGCGTGACTTTGGTTATTTAGATTTTGAAATCAATAAACCCCGTACTGTTTTGTATGAATAACGATACTTTAAACTAAAATTCATCCCCATTGTTAGGTATTTTGTCAAATTGTTGGCTCAATATTAACAGCACAATTGGTTATTATTTTGTATATTTACTACAAGTTTTACCCATACTGATAACTGCAAAGAATACCACAGTTCGTTTTTGATTAATTTTTTAAAAATTAGAATGAAATGAAAACTGTCAATTACTTAACCCTTTTTTTATTCCTTATTATAGGAACTATTGCAACGAGTCAATCGTATATTATAGAGTCTCAAAAAGATTTAATAAAACAATCGAAAGTTTCTTTAGATTCAACACGGTATTATTATTTTCCGAATTTAGAGGCTTATTATGATACGAAAATTTCGATGTATATTTTTAAACGTAAAGGCGAATGGGTTACTGAATCTCACATTCCGGCAAATTATAGAGGCTATAGTTTATTTAATAAACGCTATGAAATTATAAACGGGTTAGTGGATAACGACACTCCGCAAGAATTTATTGAACAACACAGAAAAGAATATCCGCCTATTTTTAAGGCAAAAGACATGAAAATTAAACTGGACAAAGAGAAAAATAGTAGTTTGACCTATAATTAGAATTGGTTTTTAAATTAAGTAAGGCAGTCTGAATGGAGCTAATCTGTTTAGACTGTTTTATTTTGGTTGAACTCAAACGACTAAAGTTTACATAATTCCTATTTTATTGGTGAACTAAATTTATTGGCATACTAGTTGACTATTATAAAGTAATGGCACTTAAAAAAAAATGAAAAGATGAAAACACTTAAATCTATTATACTGGGAATGTTTATGGTTGTTGTAGCCACTGCTTTTGGACAAGTTTCTTTGAATGTTAATGTGGGCACTCCCCCTTCCTGGGACCCAGCGGGATATTCGTCTGCACGTTATTATTATTTGCCGGAAATTGAAGTTTATTATGACGTGCAACAAGCAAATTATATTTATTTAGGTAACGGGAAATGGTATAGAAGTAATCATTTGCCTAATAGATGTAAACATTATGATTTGCACCGTGGTCATAAAGTAGTGCTTACTAACTATCATGGCTCTTCCCCTTATTCGTTTTATCATAATCATAAGGTAAAATATCCGAAAAACTATAAGGGAAATGGGCATAACTCAACGGCTCATAACGATAATCATCAGTACAAGTCTAAACAATATAAAGGGAAAAGCCATTCGAACGGGAATGATAATTCAAACAATAAAGGAGGAAAAAATCATTCTAAAGGAAAAAAAAATTAACTATAAATGAACTAAAACAGAGCCTTACATGCTCTGTTTTTTTATTACTGTTAAAGAAGTTCTAAATTAGCCCTCGAACTTAGGTAATTTAGTATATTTGGTTTTTACAGAAAGCAAAAATCAATGGTTAAAAATTGCTATACCTTCCTCCTTTTTTTCTTCTTATGGCTCTCGGCTATACATGCTCAACAACCTTCAAAACCTTCGGCCGTTGAAATTTATCATCAACTTGAAAAACTGAATTTTTTAGGTTCCGTGCTTTATATTGCCGCACATCCTGATGATGAAAACACCCGATTGATTTCGTATATGTCTAATCACCTTCATGCCCGAACGGGTTATTTGTCGTTGACCAGAGGTGATGGAGGTCAAAATTTGATTGGTCCTGAATTACGTGAATTATTAGGTGTTATTCGTACGCAAGAACTTATTGAAGCCCGAAAAATCGATGGCGGAGAACAATTTTTTACTCGAGCAAATGATTTTGGGTTTTCTAAAATTCCGGATGAGACACTTCGCATTTGGAATAAAAACCAAGTTTTGGAAGACATGATATATATTATCCGGAAATTTAAACCGGATGTTATTATCAATCGTTTTGATCATCGTTCTCCCGGAACTACGCATGGTCATCACACGTCGTCTGCGGTATTGTCAATAGAACTGTTTAATCAGGTGAATGATGCTACTGTGTTTCCGGAACAATTGAAATATACTTCGCTTTGGCAACCAAAACGGCTATATTTTAATACTTCATGGTGGTTTTATGGAGGTCGAGATAAATTTGAAAAGGCCGACAAAAGCAAATTAACTAATTTTGATATGGGTGTTTTTTACCCGGAGTCAGGAAAATCAAATCAAGAAATTGCTGCTTTGAGTAGAAGCAGGCATCAATCGCAGGGTTTTGGCAGTACAGGAACCCGCGGAGAAGAAGTTGAATATTTAGAATTTATACTGGGCGAAAATCCAACGCCTAAAAATGCTATTTTTGAAGGGATTGACACTTCGTGGAATCGTGTTCAAGGCGGAACTGCCATTGGGGTGATTTTGGCTCAAGTTAAAAAGGAGTTTGATTTTAAGAACCCTGCAGCGAGTATTCCAAAATTAGTTGAAAGCTATCAACTGGTTCAGAACTTGAAAGACGAACATTGGAAAAAAATTAAATCGAATGAACTGAAGAAAATTATTGCCGGATGTGCCGGATTATATTTAGAAGCCGTTGCCGAAACACAAAGTGCAACGCCGGGAAGTGTTTTAAAAGTTAAATTGGAAAGCATAAACAGAAGTGCTCAAAAAATGAATTTGAATGGTATTACTACTACTCCAACGTCAACAATAGTTTTTAACCAATCAACATTAGAGCCTAACAAAGCTGTTTTTTCTGACATTGAATTAATCATACCTTCAACGCAGGAATATACTTCTCCTTATTGGTTGAAAGAACAAGGAACCGTTGGGATGTATGCTGTTTCAAATCAACAACAAATTGGGATTCCTGATGTTATCCGAACTATTTCAGTGACTTTTTCAGTTGAAATTAATGGCGTTGTTATTCCGTTTGAAAAAGAAGTTATTTATAAATTTAACGATGAAGTGAAAGGGGAAGTTTATAAACCGTTTGATATTGTTCCGGTTGTGACTACCTCAATTCTAGATAAAGTAAAAATATTTAATTCTGAAAAGAGTAAAACCATTGGTGTAAAAATAAAAGCCGGAAAAGAAAATGTTTCGGGAACCGCTCATTTAGAGGTAAATTCAGGTTGGAAAGTTACTCCTAACGCCATTCCATTTCAACTTAATAGAAAAGATGCTGAAACAACGGTTTATTTTGAAGTAACTCCGCCTAAAAACAGTAGTGAGATTACTATTTCCAGTTATGCAATGGTTGACGGGAAAAAAGAAAATTATGAGCAAACCATCATTCAATATGAACACATTGCTCAACAACAAATACTTTCAACTTCAGAAGCTAAATTCAGAAAACTGGATTTGAAAACAAATTCAGAAAAAATAGCTTATATCATGGGAGCGGGAGATGAAGTTCCGCAATACCTTTCGCAAATGGGTTATTCGGTAACTATTTTGAAACCGGATGAAATTACTTCAGAAAATCTTAAAAATTTTCAAGTTGTGGTTTTGGGCATCAGGGCTTATAATACGGTAGATGAATTAGCTTTCAAACAGCAACTTCTTTTTGATTTTGTTAAAGAAGGCCATACAATGATTGTTCAATATAATACTAATGGTAAACTTACCGTTAAAGACTTAGCTCCTTATCCGTTGAAATTATCAAGAGACAGGGTTACGGAAGAAGATGCAGAAATGCGATTTTTAGCACCAAATCATCCGGTTTTGAATTATCCTAATAAAATAACTTCGAAGGATTTTGAAGGATGGGTTCAAGAACAAGGGTTATATTATCCGGATGAATGGGACGCAACCTTTACCCCTCTTTTGTCATCTAACGACAAGGGAGAAGAAGCAAAAAATGGCG
>JAKLIC010000073.1 GCA_022709825.1 Bacteroidota bacterium
CTAAACGAAAAGCTCCGTCTTTAAATTCAGCTAAGACAATGGATTCATCTTCGGGCACCATTCCTTCAGGGAAAATACAAATACTGAGTCCTTGATTCAATCTTTTTTGAGCTCTTTCATATACGGCTAATCTGCTTTTTGAATTCTCTCTGTCTACTAAAATACAAGTTCTTTTGTAGAAAAAACCAAATAAAGGAATTTTTGATAATTCTTTTTTCCCAACAAAAACAAATGGGTTTTTAGCAACAACCAACATCAACATAATATCCACCATTGAGGTATGATTGGCCACCAGCATATAGCTTTCCCCTTTTTTAAATTTTTGCTTTTGAACTACTTTTGTAAAAAAACCCATTCCAATTAAAATTCCTCTAGCCCACACTTGAGCTAATCTAAAAAAGAACGGATACCATGATTCTTTCAAAATAGAAACAAATAATAAAGGAAAAAGAACAACTATGATTACTCCTATAAGGATATAAAACCACACTCGCCAAAGCAACCAAAATAGAATTTTAAAAATTTTCATGAAGCCAAATGTAAGCAAAGCAATGTAAATATTAAATCATATAACTAACTTTGTTCTTTTCAAAAAATATTTAACCCCTTAATTTTGCAACCTTTTTAGAAAACTTTGCGAACTTTGCAGATTATATACCAAGCATTATGTCAAAAATACTCACCGGAATACAAGCCACAGGCACTCCTCATTTAGGTAATTTATTAGGTGCTATTTTACCGGCCATCGAGATGGCTAATCAGCCTGAAAATGAATCTTTTTTATTCATTGCTGATTTACATTCTATTACACAAATAAAAGATGGTTCATCGTTACGCGAAAATACGTATAGTGTTGCGGCATCTTGGTTAGCTTGCGGTTTAGATATTAATAAAGTTGTTTTTTATCGTCAAAGTGATGTGCCGCAAACAACTGAATTGTCTTGGTATTTGAGTTGTTTTTTTCCATTCCAACGATTAACCTTGGCTCATTCTTTCAAGGACAAAGCTGACCGATTGGAAGATGTTAATGCCGGTTTATTTTCTTATCCAATGCTAATGGCAGCTGATATTTTATTATATGATGCAGAAGTCGTTCCGGTAGGAAAAGATCAATTACAACACATAGAAATCACCAGAGATGTAGCTTCACGATTTAACCACCAAATGGGTGAAACCTTTGTGTTGCCCGATGCAAAAATTCAAGAAGAAACCATGTATGTTCCGGGAACTGACGGACAAAAAATGAGTAAGTCACGGGGAAATATAATTAATATTTTTTTAGATGATAAAGCGTTGCGGAAACAAATTATGTCAATTGAAACCGACAGCAAACCGTTAGAAGAACCCAAAGACCCAAAAACTTGCAAGGTTTTTGCTATTTATAAATTAGTTGCTACGCCTGAACAAATTAAAAACATGACCGGAAATTATTTGGGAGGAAATTATGGATATGGACATGCTAAACAAGCTTTGTATGAATTAATTTCTGATCGATTTAAAACCGAAAGAGAACAATATCAATATTACATGAACAATCTTCCTGAAATTGATAAAGCATTAGCTGAGGGAGCTGAAAAAGCAAGTACGATTGCTGACGGTGTTTTGAAAAGAGTCAGACAAAAACTAGGATTTTTATAATATGAAAAAAACCTTACTACTGTTTTTTTTATTTGGCTGTATAACTGTTTTTTGCCAAAGCAATCAACCTGTATATATTTTATTCAACCAAGATGCAACGGCAACTTGTCAATATCCTATTACGAAAGTTCCTGTCAAAAAAATCAAACTGAATTATACCCAAAAAAGACATCGAAAAGTTAATGTCACGCGATTTATTTTGTGTCGAAACATCTTTGTTTTTGAATTGATGAAGAATAAATTTGAAACCGTTGAAGCAGCCGTTGTTTCACAATATAAAATAGTCACCATAGAGGAAATATTAGCTCGGGAAGAAGAAATGGAATTCAAACAAAACATCAACGAACTCTTTCCTAAAATATACCTACTCGAGGCAATTGAAAACGGTCAATATGCAAAATATGAGGTTGTTTGGGAAAAAGTACAATAATTAAATTGCTTCAAACAATTTCCCGGGTAAAGGACGAACAACACCTTTTAACTCCATGTTCAACAAAATAGAGGATAGTTGATAGATTGGAAATTCGCATTCTAAAGCAATAATATCCATCAATTCTTTCCCTTTTTGAACTAAATAATCATATACTTTTTGTTCCTCGTTTTCCAATGAAACAAACAGTTGTTTTTGAATTGTTTTAGTCTTTTTATTCTCCAATTCCCAATTTAAAATATATACTAAATCAGCCGCAGAGGAAAGCAAATGTGCACGTTGTGTTTTAATTAAATTATTACATCCCTGACTGTATTTGTCAGTAATTCTTCCGGGAACTGCAAAAACATCGCGGTTATAATCATTGGCTAACGTAGCTGTTATTAATGAGCCTCCTCTATCGGCACTTTCAATAACAATAGTTGCTTCTGACATGCCTGCGACAATTCGGTTTCTTTTGACAAAATTTTCTTTTTCAGGATTAGAAATGCTCCAAAATTCCGTTAAAAATCCGCCATTTTGTTCCATTTTTGAAATGTACTTTTTATGAGTTTTGGGATATACTTGGTTTAGTCCGTGAGCTAAAACACCTATCGTTTGCAGGTTATGTTCCATTGCAACTTGGTGAGCCATAATATCTACACCATAAGCAAAACCACTCACAATAACTGGGTTCAATGGAGCTAAATCTTCAATAAGTTTCTTGCAAAATTCTGACCCGTAGCTTGTTATTTTTCGTGTACCAACTATGCTAATAATTCGTTTAGCTTGCAAATCTATATTTCCCGACGAAAAAATAATTGGCGGGCCATCAATACAATGTTTTAATCGATCCGGATATTTTTCGTCTAAAAAAGAATGAAAAGCTATTTTTTCTTGTTCAACAAAGTCGATTTCTTGTTGAGCCAACTTAAAAACACTTTTATCGGAAAGATTTTTTAATAAAATTTCACCAATTCCGTCAATGGATAACAATCGATTCTTTTTGGTGTCAAACACTTTTTCGGCAGAGCCACAATGGTTGATGAGTTTTTTGGCAACTATGTCACCTACTCCTTCTACTTGCAGTAACGCAAGCGTAAAATACAATTCTGATGTCGTCATGGCGTATAAATGAAAATCAAAGAAACATATTTTTTGTGTGTTTTAAAAGCTTTTTTGTTAAATTTTTTCTCCCAGATTTATTAAATCCTATTTCAATTTAAAAAGAACAAAATTTAATGTCATGACCATTAAACAGTTATCAAATTTTGGCAAATTGTTAATAAAAATTGTGTGTAAAATTTTGATTCGGGAGTTGAATATTTTTTCTTTGTTGTGATGAGAATAGAACAACACATTTCCCAATTATTGTACCGCTACCAATGTGTAACGGTGCCAGGATTTGGTGCTTTTTTAACTGAAAACCGTTCTGCTCAATTAGTTCAGGATACTAATACATTTTATCCTCCTAAAAAAGTATTGTCATTTAATTTTCATTTGAAAAACAATGATGGTCTTCTAGCTAATCACATATCACTTTGTGAAAAGATAGATTATGACAAAGCTGTTGCCTTGATTGAAGAAGAAGTAACCGCATGGAAATTTTCAATTCAAAAAAGCGAGGCACTGACACTTAAAAATATTGGAAAACTATCACTAAACAGTGAAAACAGTTTGGTTTTTGAACCAATTGACAATTTAAATTATGCAACAGATTCATTTGGCTTAACCTCTTTTATCTCTCCAAAAATTAAACGAGAAGTTTATAAAAATGAAGTTGAAAAATTAGAAGAAAAAACACCCATTCTTTTCACTCCTGAAAAAAGAACTTCTTCGTGGATGAAATATGCGGCTATTTTTGCTTTTGGTATTGGTATGGCAGGATTTTTTGGAAACCAATGGTATGAAAAGAAAATTGCAAATGAAACCTTATTAGTAGAAAAAGCTGTTCAACAAAAAGTAGAAAATAAAATTCAACAAGCAACTTTTTTTATTGAAAATCCAATTCCTTCGGTTACTTTGACAGTTGAAGAAGAAAGTAATTCTAATAATCAATATCATATTGTTGCCGGTGCCTATAAAGAAATCAGCAATGCTGATAGAGCCCTCCAATCTTTATTGGATTTAGGTTACAAAGCCAAGAAAATTAGCCCAAATAAACATGGCTTATATCCCATTTTGTATGGAAGCTATGCCACAATAGAAGAAGCTAAAACTGCTTTACAAACCATAAAGGAAACGCATAATAAAGACGCGTGGATGTTGGTTTTAGAGCTAGAAAAATAAACCCTTTGCCCAAAATATTGATTTTAAAGCTTCTTAACTGAAGCTTTTTTTTATACCTCCTCTTTCCTCAATGATTTACTTTGGTTTTTCTACCTTTGTAAAAAAATAAAGTATGCAACCAAAATTTCCTTCTGATTCTATTACAACATTAACAGACATCGTTTTGCCGGGTGAAACAAATCCATTAAACAATCTTTTTGGAGGCGAGTTATTAGCCCGCATGGATAGAGCTGCCAGTATTACTGCCAGAAGACATTCCAGACGTATTTGTGTAACAGCTTCCGTTAATCACGTTGCCTTTAACAAGGCTATTCCATTGGGCAGTGTTGTCACTGTAGAATCAAAAGTTTCAAGAGCTTTTAATACTTCTATGGAGATTTTTATAGATGTTTGGATTGAAGACAGAGAATCCGGGATTAAAAGTAAAGCAAATGAAGCAATCTATACTTTTGTAGCAGTTGATGAAACCGGTTCTCCAATAGCCGTTCCTCAAGTAGACCCGCAAACAGAATTAGAAAAACAACGTTTTGAAGCTGCTTTAAGACGAAAACAATTGAGTTTAGTTTTAGCCGGCAAGATGAAACCTCATGATGCAACAGAACTAAAAGCTTTGTTTGTATAGTTTTAACTTAGAATAAAAAAGCCAAACGATTTATAAAAAGTTTGGCTTTTTTAATTTGAAATTCACTTTTACATATTATAAATCCAACTTTGAGGATTTAAGAACGTATCATTTTGTAGTACTGAAAATTTTAATGCTGTTTTTCCGGTAGAATTATTTGTTCGGATTTTACCAATTGTTTGTTTAATACTTACTTTATCTCCTTTTTTAACTGAAACCGAACTAAGGTTTTGATAAACGGTTATAAAATCTCCGTGTTGAATCATTACAAGTGTATTAATGGGAGATAAAATTTGAATAGAATAAACTGTTCCGGCAAAAACGGCTCTAGCCGATGAACCTGATTCTGTTGTAATTTCTACCCCATTGCTGTGCACAATTAATTTAGGCTGTATTTGATGCGGTTGATTACCAAACTTTTGCGAAACAAATCCTTTATCAACCGGCCATGGCAATTTACCTTTATTAGCTTTAAAATTATCAGACTCAATTTTTCCTTCTTTTGTTAAAACAATTTTTGTAGCAGAAGTTCCGGTGGAAACTGTTTTAGGGCCTGCTTTTTTGGCTGTTTTTTTATTTTCCGCAGCAATAGCATCTCTAATAAAACGCTGGATCTTTTTATCTATTTCATTTGCTTCCTGCTGTTTCTTTTTAATTTCAGCAATTATTTTCTTTTGATCTTTTTTAATGGAATTGACTAAAATTTCTTGTTCCTTTTTTTCTTTTACCAACACCTGTTTTTCTTTTTCCTGTTCTTGAATAACTTTTATTTTTTCAATCTTAAGTCCGGCTAATTTTTCATTGTAAGCTGCTAATTCAGTTGATTTTACTTTAATTTCATCTCCTTGGCTTTTTCGATAACCTGCATATTGCTTCATATATTGAACTCTTTTGTAAGCCTGCATAAAGTTTTGTGATGAAAGTAAAAACATGGCTCTGCTTCGTTCTGAACGGCTTTTATAAGACTTTACAATCATATTGGCGTAATCTTCCTTTAAAACCTCTAACTCTTTGTTGAGTTTGTTTATTTTTAGTTGATTCGTATAAATATCATCATTCAGTAGCTTTGCTTGTTTTTCTGTAGTGCTTATTAATTTTTCACGCAATTGAATTTTTGCGTTTTGCTGTTGAATAACAGCAACAACTGATTTTTCTTTCTTTTTAGTTTCCTTAAGCATTCTTTCATTAGCTCTGATTTCTTCTAATAATTGAGCTTTTCGTTCTTCTAGTTTTTGTTGTGAATTAGGTTGTGCCCACGAACATGAAACTGAAAGAAGAAAAAGAAATATGTATAAAGACTTCATCATTTTTTTTATTATTTAATTTTCAATATATATTCTTTCATATCCATCCGGAACGCTATAGGGGAAAGATAATGATTCATTAAAAGAAACTGTGTTATAATCTAATGAAATTGTATTCTTTTGATTGTCTTGTAAAGCTTCTATCAGAATATTTAATGGTAAAATAGCCTCTTTGTATTCTTTGTGATGAGGATAGGAAACTTTAAGTTTTCTATTTTTGGCCACTTGTTCGATTTCTTGTTTCTTTAATAAAAATTTGGATGATTCAAAAAAGAATGATTTCTTGTTTATTTTATCGATTGTGTCTTCTAATTTATAAAAACGGTCTTCTATTGCATTGCTGTATTTTCCTTTTCGTAAATCGTCCATTGCTTGTCCGACAAGCATATTCTGAACTTTATAAAAATCTAAATCAGTACCCAGCCAATTACTTAAGGTTGTGTAATCTCCTTCAAAATAATTGCTTCCATTTTTTTCATAATATTTTACTTCCGTGGGCGTAATTAATCCTTTTGCCATAGTGTACCCAAGAAAACGAATGCTTACTAATATTTTTTCGTCCTTTTGAATCTTTATTTCCGCAGAAAAACCCAAGGATTGTTTATTGTCTTTGTATTTTGCATTTGCCCGAATATAAACGGTAGAATAATCATTATTTAATTCATAATGGTTTTCAATTATTTTTAACGTCGCCAAATCTTTTGAAGCTTTTCCTTCAAATAGTCCTTTTTTTGATTTACATCCAACGGTCGAAAATACAAGTAAAAATAAAACTAGAAAATACTTCATCCTTTTTTTTCTTTTAATAATTTTTCAGCTTTGATGAAATAACTTTCTTTTTTCTTTACATCACCTAATCCATTGTAGGCTTCACTTAATTGATAATAAAAATTTGCTTCTAACGATTTATTTTCAATAAGATAGTCTAAACCTATTTCTAATTGCTCTTTTGCTTTTTTATAATTTTTTAATTGATTGTTTGCTAATCCGGCATAATAATAAAAATCAGGTTGCAACGGATATAATTCTAAATAGGATTCTGATTTTTTCAATAAAATGCTAAATTGATTGGTATGAACATATCCATTCATTAATAAAAGAATATTTTCAAGGTCTTCAGGATTTGAATTAGTAAAC
>JAKLIC010000074.1 GCA_022709825.1 Bacteroidota bacterium
TTTCCAAATCGAGTGTATATTCAGGATTATTTTTAGCAAAAATTAAAAATTCATTAAAAACACGATGTTTTATTTTTTGATCAATTTTTGGACTATTCAAAATCTTATGCATAGCCAATGCAGCATTAGCTCCATCTTCTTTTTCTAAATTGAATTTAAACAAACTTACTTGTGCCCAATCAGAACTTGGAATTTCTTTTTCCAGCAACTTTGCAATTTCCAATGCTTTTTCTTCTTGGTTGTTTTCTGAATATAAATAAATCAGTGCCACATAATTGGATTCTTCTTTCGGATTATTTTTGATTGCTTCTAAAAGTTTCTCTGATTCAATTCCTTGGTATTTTGTTGCCGTCATTATTTGGGCACGAAATTGTTCTCTGATTTCTGTTTTACCAACCGTTTCTGTTAACTCATTTATCAATTCCAATGCTTTATCATACTGTTGTGTAAACATGTAAAGCGAAACTAAATCTTCTTTGTATTCTTTTTTAAATTCAATCAGTTTTTTGATAATGATAATCGCATTATCATAATTTCGGGTGGCATAGGACACATCATATAGGCCAACCCAATACCATCGGTTAGAAGGATCGAGTTGAGTTGCTTTTTCAAAACTGTTATAAGCACTTGTATATTCTTTTTGATAGAAATAATTCTTACCTAATTCGAAATGTACAACCGGATTATTAGGTTGTAATTGCAAACATTTTTGCATCGCATTGATGGCTTTGTCATAATTTTCAATTCCTTTTTCACGTAAAGATTCATAAAATGAATTTTGGAATTCATCATTATCTAATGCAATATCTTCAGGCTCTTCTTGTGAAAAAGCAGTATTACATTGGAATAAAATTCCAACAAAAAGAAAGATATGAAATAGTTTTTTTCTCATTATACCTCACCCACAACCCCTCTCCTTTGGAGAGGAAGAGCGAGCACTTTATTAAAAATTTTTATTCTAAAACAGAATAATCACCAATACTAATACTGGTAAAATTTCCATCAAATGAAACATGACTGCCAATCATGGCGTTGTCAAGGTTTGCATTTTTTATTACTGTCAAATTTTGAACCAAACTATTTTTTATAGTTGAATTTTCCACTTTACAACCCGTCCCTAACGACACATTTGGTCCTATTGTGGTGTTTTTAAGCACTACATTATCCCCAATAAAACAAGGTTCAATGATAGTTGAGTTTTCAGAAACTAATACTTTTGAAATCAATTTTTCACCATCCTGATGCAAGAAATTCAACATTCTGGTATTGGTTTCTACCGTTACATTTTTATTGCCGCAATCCATCCACTCATCTACTTTTCCGGGAACAAATTTCAGTCCTTTTTGTTTCATGTTTTCCAACGCGTCGGTCAATTGATATTCGCCTCCCTTTACTACATTATTATCCAATAAAAATTGTAATTCTTTGCGAAGAGTTTCACCACTTTTAAAGTAATATATTCCTATAATAGCTAAATCAGAGATAAACTCCTTTGGTTTTTCAACAAAATCTACAATTTGATTATGTTTATTGAGCTGAACAACACCAAATGCACTTGGATCATCCACTTGTTTTACCCAAATCACACTATCTGCTGAAGTGTCTAACGTAAAATCAGCTCGGAAAAGTGTGTCAGCATAGGCAACAACAATTGGTCCTGACATACTTTCTTTCGCACACATGATGGCATGAGCAGTTCCCAATGCCTCATTTTGGTAGCAAATGGTTCCTTTTGCTCCTAATTTTTCTGCAATAGAAACTAAATCTTTTTCAACTTGTTTACCAAAATCTTTATGAATGATAAAAGCTATTTCTTCAATTTGTTGATTTAATACGCCGGCAATGTCTTCCACTAATCGATGAACAATTGGTTTTCCTGCAATTGGGATTAATGGTTTTGGAACCGTTAATGTATGTGGTCTTAATCGTGAGCCGCGTCCGGCCATGGGAACTATTATTTTCATGTTTTTTATATTTAACCGTAAAGTTCGCAAAGAATTCTTGCAAAGTTCACAAAGTTTTTTAATTATTTAACGACTAACTATTTTACTCCTGTGCTTCCAAAACCACCAGCACCTCTGGAAGTTTCAGATAATTCCGTTACTTCTATCCATTCAGCACGTTCATGTTTGGCAATAACCAATTGAGCCACTCGTTCTCCATTTTCAATGACAAAATCCTCATTAGATAAATTTACTAAAATCACTCCGATTTCACCACGATAATCGGCATCAATTGTTCCGGGAGAATTCAAAACAGTGATTCCTTTTTTTGCAGCTAAACCGCTTCGTGGACGAACTTGTGCTTCATATCCTATAGGTAATTCAATAAACAACCCGGTTTTTACAATAGTTCGTTCTAACGACTTTAGTATAATTGATTCCGTTAAGTTTGCTCTTAAATCCATACCTGCCGAAGCTACTGTTTCGTAATTTGGCAAAGGATGTTGTGACTTATTAATAATGTTAATTTGCATTTATATTGTTTTTTTCAATATTCGTAATAGGGTGGGTTTTTCATTTCGATATACAAAATAAATGAAAAGTATCAAAAATCCAATTCCAACATAGTAATTTTCTCTAAATCCATAAAAATAAACGGTTGAAAACAAGATGGAAAGGCCTAAATAAAGAAGGATTTTTTTCATATCATAGGGTATAGGATAATAACGATTCCCTAAATAATAAGATATTATCATCATGCTGCCATAAGCTGCAATAGTGGCAATGGCTGAGCCCACATAACTATAATTTGCTATTAATAAAAAGTTTAATACTAGGGTTACTATTGCCCCAACAATGGAAATATAGGCTCCCATTTTTGTTTTATCAGTCAATTTATACCAAACAGATAAATTATGATAAATTCCCAAAAAGAAATTGGCTAAAATAATCAACGGAACTACTTTCATGGCTTCCCAATAAGAATCGTCTCGAATAATAAGCACTTTTAAAAGATCGGCAAATACAATTACAGCCAATAAAATAATCGAACCAAAAATGATGAAATATTTGGTAATCATTGCATAGGTTTTTGGAGCTTCTTCATTATTGGCGTGACTAAAGAAAAAGGGTTCAATTCCTAAACGAAATGCTGTGGCAAATAGTGTCATAAATAAGGCTAATTTATAACAGGCAGAATAAGCTCCAACGTCAATTTTAGCGATGTTTTTTGGTAATAAATAATCAAGTAAAATTCTGTCGAATGTTTCATTGATAGCAAATGCAATACCGGCAACCAAAATTGGAAGAGCATAGTTCATCATTCGTTTCCACAACTTGAAATCAAAATGCCATTGAATGTGCATATAATTGGGCAAAACAACTATCAACGTTAACAAACTTGCAATTACATTAGCGACGAAAATATAGCCAATTTGAAAATTTTCAATATAGATACTTGCCAAAAACCCATCGGGATTTGAAAGGGCAATTTTAGGTAAATACAATAAAAAGAAAAGATTTAAAGCAAGGTTTACAACCACATTACCAATTTTAACCATCGCGTAAGCAATGGGTCGTTGATAAGCCCTAAGTTTAGAAAATGGAATAATCACTAAAGCATCTAACACCAAAATCCAAATGGTATAAGTAATATACTCAACCTCAATATGCGTAATGTGGGCAATCTTATTTCTGAATAAAAGTGACCCAATTAAAAAAACCATCGTTGTCCAAAAAATAGAAACAGTAGCTGTTCCAATGACCGATTTTTTATCATTATCACTATTGTAAAAACGAAAAAAAGCGGTTTCCATTCCGTAAGCAAGAATCACATTAAACAACACCATCCAAGAAAAAATAACAGACACTTCGCCATACTCCTGAACGTTTAAAACAGCTGGATTGGTGTAAAGAGGTACTAAAATAAAGCTGAACATTCTGGGAAGCACAGTTGCTAACCCATAAATGGCCGTTTGTTTAAAAAGTGATTTATAAATACCCAAAAGAATTCTTTAGTTTTATTGCTCAAATTTAGTTTAAAAAAATGTAAAGCCATTGATTCATTGGTTTTAAATTTTATCGAATCTCCGTGTGAAAAATTAGTGTTTTGCTTATTTTACAATGTTTCACAAATTCTATAGAATAAAAAAACAACATTGTTTTTGACGTTTGATTCTGCTAATTTGTGGCTTTTTCAACTACATCTCTAAATTTATAATGTTTTACTATTCCGGCTTGTTTAAATTCTAAAACAGCTTCGGTAGGTTTTAAGTTAAATCTGGGTTTTTGAAAATTAGGTGGTTCATTACCATATTCTTTTTCTGGATTTGAATCTAAAATTAAATCAGGTTTAGCAAAAACGGCTTGGAAATTTTGATTGGATTTTTTTTTTACTGCTATTTTTTGGTTTCTGAAATAAAGTGATTGAAGTTGAATTTCTGCAGGAATTGCTTTTTCAAATTGGACAATAAAAATAATTTTATTTCCATTGATTGAGTAATAATAGTCAGAAATCACAACAGGAAATTCTTGCTGGAATGCTTCTTTGGGAGCACAGCTAAGAAGAAAGAACAGTAGTAAGATTAGTAATTTATTCATTATTATTCTTCCAAAAATTTAACGAAATGAAACCCTTTTGGCACAAAACCATGGTTGTAATAAAATTTATGGGCAGGAAAATTATTGGTATAAGCATCTAAAGCGACCACTTTACAACCAATTTCAACAGCTTTTTTGTTTAAATATTCCGTTAGCAATTTACCAACGCCTCTAGAACGATGATTGGGATGTACAATTACGTTATCGAGTTCTAAATATTTTCCGCACCATAATTTGGTTCCCACCCAAAAACCAGACAAGCCCACCGATTGCTCGTTTTCATAAACCACAACTTGTTTATAGTTATTTGGAAGCATCTCTTCGAGTAAATCAGCATAAATTTCGATTGTATAATCAGGATATAATTGCTGAATTAAGTGCAATTGCTCCAGCATTTCGGGTAGCGTTTTGAGTTCTTTAAGTGTCAATTTTATCAAAATTTTATTTAGTTTAAAGATAAAAAAAAGAGCCAACGGTTGTTAACTCTTTTTATAAAAATATATAGTTACATTTAAAAATATCCACTCTTTACTCCCGCATCACTTTTACTGTACTACTAACGCCTGATCCTTCCAGTCGTACCAAGTAAACACCACTTGATAATCCACTCATATCAATAGTAACTTCGGGTAGTCCATTACAATTTATAGGTAACAATACCTCTTGTCCCAAATAATTATAAACTGACACGCGTGCTATACCCGCTTGGCTATTATCAAAAGTTACTAGATCACGTGTAGGATTTGGGTGCATTATAATGCGTTTTTCGCCTTGATCCGCTACTGATAACGGCTGACAAGGCTCCGTAGCATACTTAGCCACAAAAAAATCCGACTGCGAACCTATATTGGTGATTTGTTGGTTATTGTCAAAAAACAACGTTCCTCCCATATAACCCCCTAAGATATAATCGCTAGAGGCGTCCACAGTTAGTGCCGCACCATGATCATTAAAACCCAAACTACCTGGCACTTTCGTTAGCCCTATGCAAGCACCAGTGTCTTTGTTAAACCGTGCTAATATTGCTTCTTGACCTTGATTAGGTCCTGAAATATTCAAGGTCTGCGTGCCCCAAGTAAAATCGACACCAAAACCATAACTAGTGTAAGCCAACTCATTGCCATTAAGTGCTATGGCACCTCTGTTTTGTGATCCTTTATTGTTATACGAACTCCAAAGCAGCTGACTAGCATCAGGATTGGTCTTCAATACAAATCCGGGTATAATAGTCTCAGAAACTGAAAAACCTAAAAAACTACCAAAGTTAAAACCTGCTATTAAACCTCCTATGTAAATATTGTTCTGTGGGTCAAAGGCAAGGTTATAAATAAACATATAATTAGCATCAGGAAACGTATCTTCACGCACCCATTGAAAAACCCCTTGTGCATTAAAACATGCTATAAAAACAAATTGATTGATAGTAGTACCCCCAACAACAGCCGTTGCAGTGTTATCGCTTTTTTCACCTACAAAATAATAAAACCCATTATAGGGGTTATAGTAAAACTTAATTGTGCTATAACCTCCTGTTAATTGAATGTTTAATGGTGTATTGCCAATATAAGTACCATTGGTGTCATATTTTAAAATGAAAAAATTAACCCCTGGCTGGTTGTTCACAAAAGCCCCATCAGCATAAACACCCGGACCCAATAGAACAATCCAGTTTAAATTCCCCGCATTATCAATCAATAATGCACTTGATGAGGTGGTGCTTATTTCATTTTGTGGTGTACCAACAGGTTGCGGTTGCTTAATCCATTGCAAAGCCCCATTCGTGTTATATTTGGCTATAAACATAGGCCTACAATCCATAGGGCTTTGTGAAATAACCACATCATCATCTATTCGTGGGGGATAGTTGGGGTCACCACACTGGCCTAACCGTCCTGCTATATACACATTGTCTTGTGCGTCTACACACACGGCATTCACGGTTTCATTAGCACCATTACCACCGATAATCTTCGACCAGCGGTAAGTACCATTACACGAAAAACTAAACAAGGCAATATCTGAAGGTCCAAAAGGATTACCATCATGATTCGTTTTTACATTACCGTCAATGTTCAAGCCAGTAGCCCCTACGTAGGACAAGCCATAAATATTCTTCTGACTGTCGGTAGTTAAAAAATAGGTCTGCTCACGTTGACTTTCATTGCTCATCTGGTTAAGACTACCTCCACGCTTCCCCCACTGCCACGATTGGCCGTAGAGTAGCAGAGGGATAAACAGCAGTAGGATTATATACTTTTTCATAGCTTATTGTTTTACCATTTTTATTTGTTTTAATTTTAGTCGCTCCTGCAATTTGATTATTAATATCCGCTTGCAATAATTTATTTTTAAAATTTTGGTCAGGAAAATTTATGACCTGAGCGTAAATATAAAAATTACCAAAGAAAAATAATATTGTGAAAAAAAACTTCATAGTTCTACTCATTTATTATCATTTTACCAATTATTTTATCATCTATTGCACTTCTCAAAGATATAAAATAAAAAAGTCACGCTATGAACGTGACTTTCTTAAATGTATGTTATTTTACTTATCCTTTCAACGCTTCCGCTCCACCAACAATCTCTAAGATTTCGTTCGTAATTGCAGCTTGACGTGCTTTATTGTAAGTTAATTTCAATTGATTTCTCAATTCCGTTGCATTATCGGTTGCTTTGTGCATCGCGGTCATACGAGCACCATGTTCAGAAGCAAAAGAATCGCGAATAGATTTGTA
>JAKLIC010000075.1 GCA_022709825.1 Bacteroidota bacterium
ATTTGCCGAGCTAGAATAGACGGTCCTTTTTCTGACATAGTCTTTTCTAGGCATCTCATACGTGGTCACAAAATCAAATGTAAAGCTCTGTGAAAAAGTTAGAGTTGATAATAAGACAAAGAAAACACAAAAAATGTTTTTCATTTAATTTCAATTAGAAAGATAAATCTAAGAAATTTATCTCAACTTTTCCTTTAAATATTTCCCGGTAATCGATTTTGGGTTTTTAGTCACATCTTCCGGTGAACCAAAAGCCATGAGTTTACCACCATTTTCGCCACCTTCAGGACCAATATCGATGATGTAATCGGCACATTTGATTAAATCAAGATTGTGTTCAATAACAATAATCGAATGACCTTTTTCAATCAAGGCTTCAAACGAGGCCAATAGTTTTTTAATATCATGAAAATGTAAACCCGTTGTAGGTTCGTCAAATACAAAAAGGGCTTTGTCTTTTGTAGTTCCTTTGACTAAAAAGGAAGCAAGTTTTATCCGTTGAGCTTCACCACCGGAAAGAGTAGACGATGACTGTCCTAATTGTACATAGCCTAATCCAACATCTTGAAGCGGTTGCAATTTTTGAACGATTTTAGTCTGATTTTGTTCTTTAAAAAAAGCTAAGGCATCGTCAATGGTCATGGTTAATATGTTGTCGATGTTTTTGCCTTCAAATTGAACTTCCAGAATTTCTTTTTTGAAACGTTTTCCACCACAGGTTTCACACTCTAAATGAACATCGGCCATGAATTGCATTTCAATAGTTACTTCGCCATCACCTTTGCAGGTTTCACAACGTCCTCCATCAACATTAAATGAAAAATGTTTGGGTAAATAGCCTCTTATTTTTGAGAGCTTTTGTTTAGTAAATAAATCCCTTATATCGTCATAAGCTTTGATATAAGTAACCGGATTAGAACGGGAACTTCGGCCAATTGGGTTTTGATCTACATATTCTATGTGCTTGATATGTGAAAAATTTCCACGTAGTTCAGTAAATTGTCCTGCTTTGTCACTCACGCCTTCCAATTTTTTCTGTAAAGCAGGAAACAATATTTTTTTCACCAATGTACTTTTTCCACTACCTGAAACCCCGGTAATCACGGTTAAACAATCTAATGGAAAAGTGACATCGATATTTTTTAAATTATTTTCACGGGCACCGATGACTTCAATATGATTTTTAAATTTTCGCCGTTTTTTAGGAATTTCAATTTCTAATTCGCCGTTTAAATACTTAGCAGTAAGGGAATCAGCTTTTAGAATTTCATTAAAATTACCTTCAGCAACTAAATATCCACCAAGCGTTCCGGCTTCCGGTCCAATATCAATAATTCGGTCGGCAGCTTTCATAATATCTTCGTCATGCTCAACCACTATTACCGTGTTCCCCAGATTTCGAAGATTTTTCAAAACGTCAATTAATCGCTCTGTGTCTTTCGGATGTAAGCCAATGCTGGGTTCGTCTAAAATATACATCGAGCCAACCAAACTACTTCCTAGCGAAGTGGCTAAATTGATACGTTGTGATTCACCTCCTGAAAGTGAAGCAGAGTTTCTGTTTAAGGTGAGGTAATCTAATCCTACTTTTTGTAAAAAGGATAATCGGCTGTTTATTTCTACTAGTAATCTTTTAGCAACTTTTAAATCATATTCTGAAAGTTGTAATTCTGTAAAGTAAGAAATTAGGTTTTTAATTGGCAAATCTACTAAATCAGAGATTGTTTTATTTCCTACTTTGATATAGTTTGCTTCTTTCCGTAACCGTTTGCCTTTGCAGGTAGAACATTTTGTTTTACCACGGTATCGAGACAGCATCACGCGATTTTGGATTTTATAATTTTTTTCTTCCAGCTCATGGAAAAAATCATTTAGACCTGTAAAATAACTGTTTCCGTTCCAAATCAACTGTTTTTGATCTTCACTCAATTGATAAAATGGTTTGTGAATAGGAAAATCAAATTTATAAGCGTTGTTTACTAATTGGTCGCGATACCAGCCCATGCTTTCACCTCGCCAGGGAAAAATAGCATTTTCATAAACAGACAAAGCAGTATTTGGAATTACCAATTCTTCATCAATACCAATTACATTTCCGTAACCTTCGCAACTTGGACAAGCTCCGTAGGGATTATTGAAACTGAATAAATGAATATTAGGTTCTAAAAAAGTTAAGCCATCTAATTGAAAATTAGTGCTGAATCCAATTCTATTTCCGGTTAAAACTTCTTGCAAAAAACAGTCTCCTTTTCCCTCGTAAAATGCAGTTTGAACGGCATCGGCTAATCGGTTTAAAAATTCTTCATCACTTTTAACTACTATTCGGTCAATAATCAGAAGAATATCTTTATTGTCCAATTTATGCTGTTCCAATTCATCTAAACGAACAGTTTCATTATCCACTAAAACTCGAATAAAACCCTGTTGTAATAAAACTTTCAGTTTGTCTTCTAATTGTCTTCCGGTTTCTAAATGAATAGGAGCGAGGAGAAGCCATTTACTATCCGGTTCGAAGGTAGAAATTGTTTTCACAACATCAGTTACGGTATGTTTTTTTACTTCGTTTCCAGAAATGGGAGAGAATGTTTTACCAATTCGGGCAAAGAGCAATTTTAAATAATCATAAATTTCCGTTGAAGTTCCAACGGTAGAACGAGCATTTGTAGTGTTTACTTTTTGCTCAATGGCAATAGCAGGAGCAATTCCTTTGATGTATTCTACTTTTGGTTTATCCAATCTACCTAAAAACTGTCGGGCATAGGAGGAAAGACTTTCTACATAACGACGTTGACCTTCAGCATATAATGTATCAAAAGCTAAACTTGATTTACCCGAACCTGAAAGCCCAGTAATAACAACCAATTGATTTCGGGGAATAGCTACATCAATGTTTTTTAGATTGTGCAGTTGTGCTCCTTTTATCAGGATATTTTTTTTAGGCTCAAGTAACGCAAATTCTTCCGGTGTCATAGTAAATTTCAAAGAATCGCAAAGATAGTGATTTGAAAGATGAATTAAAACAACGGCAGAAAGCTATTTTTCTATAAAAATAGGATGATTTTTTGCGGTTTTCCGCATTTATTATATTTTGAGTGTTAAAATTTCAGTTAATATTTGTTTGTTAAATTAAAATTGTATTACATTTGGGATATAATTAATCTTAAATTAACAATTGCCTATCGTATAAAAATACTTTTTTTAGAAAAAATTTACTCAAAACACGAACTCTAAAAGGTATTATTATGGCTACTGTTAACCTCCCCGACGCATTATTGGTTAAGAATTACATTGCTGGTGACGAAAAAGCATTGGCTATTCTTATTGAAAGACATCAATCTAAAATTTATGGATTTATTTATTCTAAAATTGCAGACCGTGATATAACTGACGATGTTTTTCAAGATACTTTCATTAAGGTAATTAAAACCTTGAAATCAAATTCCTATAATGAAGAAGGAAAATTTTTGCCTTGGGTGATGCGAATCGCACATAATCTTGTAGTAGATCATTTCAGACGCAATAAAAAAATGCCAATGCATCGTGAAACTGAAGAATATTCTATTTTTTCATACATGACAGATAATTCTATGAATGTGGAAGGAAGAATGATTACTGACCAAGTGGAAGATGACTTAAGACGTTTATTAGATGAATTACCAGCAGACCAAAAAGAAGTGTTAGTTATGCGTATGTATCAAGACATGAGTTTTAAGGAAATTGCTGAATCAACCGGAGTTAGCATTAATACTGCTTTAGGAAGAATGCGTTATGCTTTAATGAATTTGAGAAAAGTAATTGAAAAAAATCAAATTATTTTAACCAATTAAACAATAATTTTATTGGAGTTGTCGTTGTATAAGAAAACAAACATTTTTTATATGGCAAAACTTTACACTAGTAAAAAATTAGCGACTCCAAAGATGTTACCTAAAAAAGAAACCATAAGTTTTTTGCTCAACTACTCCAAGGCACTGAGCATTGTTAAGGTAGGAAACATGACTTTCGAAACCATCGCTAATTAAAGGAACATCCCGATTAAAGTCGGGATGTTTTTTTTTCTATTTCTTTTAAAACTGATTTTCTACCAATGGTTCTCGTAATGATGTCTTTTTCTAAATTCCAGCCTCTGGCAGGAGAATATTCTCTTCCATACCAAATAATTTGAAGGTGTAAATTGTTCCATAAATCTTTTGGAAAAATGGCCTTGGCGTCTTTTTCCGTTTGCACCACGTTTTTCCCATCCGATAAATTCCAACGATACATTAACCGATGAATGTGTGTGTCCACCGGAAATGCAGGTATTCCAAAAGCTTGACTCATGACTACACTTGCTGTTTTATGTCCCACGGCAGGAAGGGCTTCTAACGCTTCAAAACTTTGAGGTACTTCGCCATTGTGTTTTTCAATCAGAATTTCTGATAGGCCATGAATGCCTTTTGACTTCATAGGAGATAATCCACACGGACGAATAATTTCTTTTATTTCTTCTACACTAAGTTTCACCATATCAAAAGGATTATCTGCTTTTTCAAACAGAATTGGAGTGATTTGATTGACCCGAACATCTGTACATTGTGCAGATAGTAATACAGCAATCAGTAATGTAAAGGAATCTTTATGATTTAAAGGAATCGGTATGGCTGGATATAGTTCATTTAACGTATTTATAACAAATGTTGCACGCTCTTTTTTGGTCATTTTTGTACTTTTATAACTGTTAACAATTTGAAACAAAGTTAAACGTTAAACTTTTTAAATAAAAATGTAATGACAACATTAAAAAAAGGCAATCAAGCTCCGGCTTTTTCAGGAAAAGATCAAGATGGGAGTGTGCACTCCTTATCAGATTACAAAGGGAAAAAGTTAGTTGTATTCTTTTATCCGAAAGCAAATACACCCGGTTGTACTGCTGAAGCATGCGATTTAAGAGATAATTTTGCCCGTTTTGAAGCAGGCAATTATACGTTATTGGGTGTAAGTGCTGATAATGCCAAAGCACAAGGAAATTTCAAAAATAAATATGAATTTCCATTCCCCTTAATTGCCGATGAAGATAAATCGGTTATTCAAGCTTTTGGAGTTTGGGGTCCTAAAAAATTTATGGGAAAAGAATATGATGGAATTCATCGAACCACTTTTGTAATTGATGAAAATGGAATAATTGAGGAAGTTATTTCTGAAGTAAAAACTAAAGCCCATGCAAATCAAATTTTGGGATAAAAAAAAGGCCGAATGTAAAAATCAACATTCGGCCTTTTTAATTTATTTGCTATTTATTTTGTTTGTTCAACTATAATTTTTTTGGGATCATAACCGAATAAGTTGTCTCTTTTTATGATTTCTGCAACTCCTTTTGGAAGCATTTCTTCCCAACCCGGTGTGCCTTTTGCAATCATTTTTAATACATGGCGAGAATAAATTTCTAAATTATTGTGATTAAAATCTTCTATATCAACAACTTTTCCGTTGAATTTAAAGAATTTATACAATTCTTTCATTCGTGGATGTACTTTCAGATTTTCAGAGTTCATGACTGTGCCATCTTCACTTTTCATTGGATATAAGAATACTTTAAGGTCACGATAGAATAATTTTCCAAAGGCTTCTAAAATTCCTCCACTTAAATGGCGGTAATATTTTTCGTCAAAAATATCAACCAAATTGTTAACCCCCATGGCTAATCCCATTCTAGCTTTAGTATAGCTTGAGAAATATTCTACAACGCGATAATATTCCTGGAAGTTAGATATCATTACATATTGTCCTAATGAACATAATAATTCTGCCCTGTCCATGAAGTCGCGTTCGTCTATTTCACCTTCTGATCTTAAGTTTGAAAGAGTGATTTCAAATATTACCAAGGTATTATCAGCATCAACTTTACTTTCGTTCAAAAACATTTCAAGTGATTTTTCATACATGTCCATATTCACGCTTGTAACTGGACGAAAACTTCCTCGTAAAGCAAGAATATTTTTTTTGTATAAAATGGAAGCCGGTAAAATATTTGTTCCATCAGGGCCAAACATTACGGCATCTGTCATTCCGTTTTTAACCAATTGTAAACTCATTAACCGATTATCTACATTAGCAAAACGCGGTCCGGAAAAGTTAATGGTATCAATCTCTAATTGGTCTTTATCTAAGTGGTCATATAAATAACGAAGCAATTTTTTTGGGTCATTGTATTTATAAAAAGCACCATAAATAAGATTGACTCCTAAAATTCCTAATGTTTCTTGCTGTAAACGGGCATCTGTTTCTTTAAAACGAATGTGTAATATAATTTCATTATAATCTTCATCCGGTTCAATTTGGTATTTAATGCCTACCCAACCGTGTCCTTTAAATTGTTTTGCAAAATCAATAGTAGCGACAGTATTAGCATAACTGAAAAACATTTTATTGGGATGCTTTACGCGATCCAATCGTTTTTCAATTAAGTTTACTTCGTGATGTAACATTTTTTTTAAACGACTTTCTGTTACATAACGACCGTCTTTTTCAACACCATAAATGGAATCGCTAAAGTCTTTGTCATAGGCAGACATCGCTTTTGCAATTGTTCCTGATGAACCACCAGATCTAAAGAAATGTCGAACAGTTTCTTGTCCAGCACCAATCTCGGCAAAGGTTCCGTATATGTTTTCATTCAAATTGATTCGCAGAGCTTTATCTTTAATTGAAGGAATCTGCTCAATCGCCTTATCACCCTTTAATTTTATTTCCATAGCATATCTTTCCATATTTCCTTAGTAATACATTGCAAAGTTAACAAATATCATACCGTAATAAAAGATTAATAATGCTATTTTTGTGAAAATTTAACGTCTTGAAGGTTTATTTTTTAGGTACCGGCACATCTCAGGGTATTCCAGTTATTGGAAGCCATCATTCTGTTTGTAAGAGTACGGATGTTAAAGATAAACGCCTTCGGGTTTCCGTTTGGATTCATGATGAAAAAAGCTCCATAGTGATTGATTGTGGACCAGATTTCAGACAGCAAATGTTAACCTGTCGATGTCAAAAAATAGATGCTATTTTGTTTACTCACGAACACGCGGATCATACTGCCGGTTTAGATGACATCAGGCCTTTTTTTTTCAAACAAGGTGATATTCCAATTTATGCTCATAGCCGTGTAATTACCAATTTGAAAAAACGTTTTGATTACATTTTCGAAACTGAAAATAAATATCCGGGAGCTCCATCTGTAGCCATACATGAAGTAGTAAAAAATAATACTTTTAAAATCGGTCAAAAAAATGTTA
>JAKLIC010000076.1 GCA_022709825.1 Bacteroidota bacterium
CCAATTGGTCAGAAAGTAATGAAGGATATAAAGACAATGGTAATTCCAGTTTTATGTTCATGACCGGAGAAAAGTATCATGTTGCTTTTTGGATTCAAAAACAACGTATTCGAATGTATGCCAATGATAAAAAAGTATTGGATTTGCCCAGAGGTTTAATAGAAGGATATGTTTATAATATATTCAGAATACAAACATCAAATGAAATTAATCCATTGATTTCAAACTTCCGTATCGCAGCAGGTTTGCCTGATATGAGAAACAAATTAATCACAGAAGGTAAGTTAGTGAGTTATGGTATTCAGTTTGATGTTAATTCAGATAAAATTAAACCAGAATCTTATGCTACAATCAAAGAGATTGCTCAGGTGTTAAAAGATAATCCAACCGTTAAAATTAAAATCATTGGTCATACAGACAGTGATGGTGATGACAACAGCAACCTAGACTTGTCTAAACGCAGAGCAATTTCAGTTAAAACAGAACTTACTAAATCTTTTAGTATAGATTCTTCCCGAATGGAAACAGATGGAAAAGGTGAAAGTCAAGCCTTAGCTCCAAACGATACCGGACTCAACAAAGCAAAAAACAGACGGGTTGAATTTGTTAAACTATAATTTTTAATAATTAGATGGTAAAATAAATTTGGATTCTTTCTTAATTGGAATCACATAGTCAATAGAATAACTTTAAATGAAAAAACTCCCATTACGGGAGTTTTTTTGGTAAATAATGGTATGTTTATTATTTTAATTTGTCATTCACCATAGCAATAACAGCTCCAACAGCAGCACTCATGACGATAGTAATGGCAACATCAATTACAATATTTTGATAGTTTACTTCCCTAGAAGAATACATATAGAAATTCATGGATAACGCATAGAAAAATCCAATAACTGCTCCTGCTTTTGCACCTGTTGAAGCATGTTTTATTCCTGCCCATTTCGTAAAAATATAAGCTATGAAGAGTCCATACGTAAGGCAACCCAAAGCAATGAAACCCAAGTTCATGTTTTCTCCTTCCGGGTAAAGGTCACTAAATAACATGCCATAGAATACCCATCCTAAAAGGAAGTCGACAATTCCGCCAACGATTCCGGCAACTAAAAAGTTTTTCATTTTCATAAATAAATGTTTTTGGTTAGAACTATAAATTTATAAAAAAGATTGAACAACTGTTAATTAAAAGGATAAAAAATTAAGAATTATATATTTTATCGTACAAATGTTGGTACTTTTCTTTCACAATCTTACGACGAAGTTTTAAGGTTGGCGTAAGATGTCCGGCTTCAATGGACCAAACATCGGGAGTGAGTTCAAAGCGTTTTACTTTTTCCCAATTCCCAAATTTTTCATTGGCATGGTCAACTTCTTGTTGGAACCGTTCAATTACTTTTGGATTTGCAATAAGTTCTTCATTTGTTCCTGTAATTTCAAAATCATGACGATGAGCCCATTCACGAACGAAGCCAAAATTAGGTTGAATAAAGGCAGCCGGCATTTTTTCGCCATCACCAATGACCATTACCTGCTCCATAAAAAAGGATTGTTTCATTCTGTTTTCAATGATTTGCGGAGCAATATATTTTCCACCGGAAGTTTTAAACATTTCTTTTTTCCGGTCGGTGATTCGAAGGAAACCATCAACGTCAAATTCGCCAATATCTCCGGTATGAAAATAACCCCCTTTTATAGCTTCGCTGGTTAATGCTTCATCTTTGTAGTAACCCATCATCACATTTGGACCTTTGCATAGAATTTCACCATCTTCAGCAATTTTTACTTCCACATTTTTGATTAATTTTCCAACGGTTCCCACCCGGAAAAGTCCGTTTCGCATATCATTTACACTGATAACCGGCGATGTTTCGGTTAGTCCGTATCCTTCCATAACCGGAATATTGGCAGCAGCAAAAATGCGGGATAAACGGTGTTGTAAGGCTGCACTACCGCAAACCATGACTTCTAAATTACCTCCTAATCCTTCTTTCCATTTACTGAAAATTAGTTTTCGGGCAATAGCAAGTTGTTTTTCGTAGAACCAACCATTTTCGCCATAGGGTTTATATTTTAATCCGAGCGTTATTGCCCAGAAAAACAGTAGCTTTTTAATTCCTTTTAAATCGGTTCCTTTAGCATGGATGCTGTCGTAAACTTTTTCTAAAAGTCTTGGAACAACAGTCATTACATTGGGATGCACTTCTTTTAGGTTAACCGTTAATTTATCAATGCTTTCTGCAAAATAAACCGAAACAGAATAATATTGATAGATGTATAAGATAACCCGCTCGAAAATATGGCAAATGGGAAGAAAACTCAATGCTCTACTAGTTCCTTCTTTAAACGGAATACGGGGAGCACTGTCCAACACATTTGAAACAATGTTGTTGTGGGACAGCATTACTCCTTTAGGTCTTCCTGTCGTTCCTGAGGTATAAATAATGGTGGCTAATTCTTCTGGTTTTACGTTGTTTTTTCTGTCTTCAACTACATCTTGGTTAGTTGTATCGGCACCTAATTCCAACAGTTCTTTCCAATTGTTACATCCTTCGATTTCATCGAAAGAATAGATTTTTTGTAACGAGGGAACATTATCTTTTATGGTTATTAGTTTATCAAAAACAACTTTATCTGAGACAAAACAATACTTTGATTCAGAATGATTTAGAATATATTGGTAATCTTCCGGAGCGATAGTTGGATAGATAGGAACAGTTTGTGCACCTACTTGAAGAGCACCAATATCCATGATGTTCCATTCAGTTCTGTTGGCAGAAGTGATGATGGCAATTTTATCATTTTTATTGACACCTAAACGCAATAAAGCCCTAGAGATAGTATTTGATTTATCTATGTATTCTTGAGTTGAGGTTTTTACCCATTCACCATTATATTTAGTAACAAAGCAATCGGGAATATTATTTTTTTCAAGTTGATAGTATGGAAAGTCGAAAAGACGAGTTATTTGAATCATTATTAAATAATTTTGATACTAAAATAAGTAACTTAATTTAATAATCATATTTAATTATTTATTTTTTAGTCTGTAAGTTTTTGTTTTATATAGATTTTCAGCAACAATTAGGTGGGCTAAAGCATCTTTGGCCAATTCTGTATCCAATTTAGAGGGTATTAATATGCTGTCATTTATCACTTTAAATTGAACCGGCTTGGATTTTGGTTGTAAAACAACAATTTCGTTTTGCACTCTAAAACCAAAATTATCATGAAACTGCATCATGCTTCTACCTTTAGAATTTTTTGTTATTTCAAATAGACTTCGTCCTATCATCGGTGTTTCAGTTTTTAATCCGCTAAAACTTAAAATTGTTGGTGGAATATCAATTTGACTGGATTGCAAATCAACTGTTTCTCCTTTTGGTACATTTGGACCAATGATTAAGGCAGGAATTCTGAATTTTTTTATTGGTATCAAATTTTTGCCATAGGTTCTGGTATTATGGTCGGCAATAATTACAAAAATGGTATTTTTAAAATAGGCTTCCTTTTTTGCTAATTCTATAAATTTACCGATACTGAAATCAGCATATTTAATAGCGTTATTGACTGTTTGTTTCTTTTTGTCATACAATTGAATTCTACCATCAGGAAATTCAAAAGGTTCATGGTTTGATGTTGAAAACATCATTGAAAAGAAAGGTTTATCTCCCAATGATTTAAAATACTGATTTGCTTTTGTAGCTAAATCTTCGTCAGAATAACCCCAAGTTCCTTTGAGAGCATACTTATTTTTATCTGAATCAAAATCAGTTTCATCGATGATATTTTTGAAACCATTTCCATTGAAAAAAGAAGCCATGTTATCAAAGTTTGCCATTCCACCATAAATAAAACTGGTATCAAATCCTTCATTTCCAAAAGCAGTAGCCAGTGTAAAAAAGTCTTTTTGAGAATTGCTTAATTTTACCACGCTTTCAGAAGGAGTGGGAGGAAATCCAGCTACTACAGCTTCAATTCCTCGAACACTTCTTGTTCCAGTACAATATAAATTTGTATAAAGTAAACCTTCTTTTGTTAGTTTATCAAATTCAGGCGTTAACGGAAGTCCTCCTAGAGAACCTACAAATTCGGCTCCTAAACTTTCTTGTAAAAAGATGACCACATTATATTTTTTTGTTGAAATACTATCTGATTTGTTACCATGTAATAACGGAATACTATCAAATGTGAAATTGTTGTTATCAGTTGTCATGTATTTTTTTACACGTTGGTATGATTCATTGATATCCATTGTTCCATACATTTTCATGACGTTTTCTTCATTTTTTATGGAATAAGCTGCAAATCCAACAGTATATAAAGAATTTAATCCTAATGAATTTGTCATTTGGTCTGTTGAAAAAACAGCATTACTGGCATTGATAGGTCTTTTAGACGTTAAACTCGATCTTGCTCCTAAAAATAGCAGAAATAAAATGGCAGGAAATAATAATAACCTAGTTTTGAATGAAACCGCTTTGATGAGGAATAATGTCTTACTTTTTTTAACACCGAAATAAATTCCAACAATAAGTAAAATTCCAATAATTATAAGAGAAGGTAAATAACTTTTCAATAAAGTACCAAAAACTTCTTTTGGATAAATTAAATAATCTAAAAAAATTCGATTTGGCCGTGTATCATATTGACTTATGAAATTTGTTGTAGTTAATTCAGTAACCAGAATTAAAAATAAAAAAAATATGAAATAAAAATTTAATGGTTTTTGTATATATTTTATACTTTTTTCTGGAATAAAACTTATTATCAATAGGGGTAGAAATGAAATATAACTCAACAAAATGATATCAAACCGTAATCCAATTGGGAATATATACCAATAATTTTCGGTTTCGATTATTCTTTCATTAAAAAAAAAGAATAAAAAAATTCTGCTTAGAGTTGTAAAAATTAACCCCAAGCAGAAAAAGGATAGGATAGGTTTGAGATATACAAATTTTTTCATTTTTCTATTTTATGAAGCAAATATAGCTTTTAAAATATTGTACAAAAATTTAGAAAAAATTTATATTTACTTAATGTTTTTCAATCCACAAACGAGCATTCACAAACGCTTCTAGCCAAGGTGAAACTTCATCGTTACTGTCTTTTGGATAATGAGCCCAATTCCAAGGGAAAGTGGAACGTTCAATGTGTGGCATCATCACTAAATGTCTACCGGTTTTGTCGCACATCATCGCTGTGTTGAAATCGGAACCGTTTGGATTGGCAGGATAATTTTCATAACCGTATTTGGCCACAATATTATATTGACTTTCTTCGTATGGTAATTTAAATTTTCCTTCACCATGCGAAACCCAAACGCCTAATGTTGTTCCGGCTAATGTTTTAAGCATCACAGAATTATTTTCCTGAACTTTTACAGAAGTAAAAATACTTTCATGTTTGTGGCTATCGTTATGATGCATTTTTCCGTGAATTTCATGTTCCGGATTAATGACTTCTAATTCCATAAACAATTGGCAACCATTACAAATTCCGACCGAAAGAGTGTCTTCTCGTTTGAAGAAATTATCTAACGCTGTTTTTGCTTTTTCGTTGTATAAAAAGGCTCCCGCCCAACCTTTGGCAGAACCCAAAACATCTGAATTTGAAAACCCACCTACTGCTCCAATAAATTGGATTTCTTCTAAGTTTTCCCGTCCGGAAATTAAGTCGGTCATGTGCACATCTTTTACATCAAATCCGGCTAAATACATTGCGTTTGCCATTTCGCGTTCAGAATTACTTCCTTTTTCACGAATAATAGCGGCTTTTGGACGAGGTTTTGAATCGTCAATACTTGGTTTTTGACCTGTAAAATGAGAAGGAAATGAATAGGCTAAAGGTTGCATTTTATAATTTGCAAATCTTTCTGCTGCTTTTCCGTTTTTGGTTTGTTTTTGGTCTAATAAATAGGATGTTTTGAACCAATCGTCTCTGTATTTAGAAATGTCTAATTTCCAGTTTCCTATTTCTAACCAATTATTCTCAACGACGTTGCCTAACTTGAAAAACTCAATATTTTCTTCCTTTAAAAAGGATTCAAAAAGGACATCATCTTTTGCTTGAAGTACTATTCCAATATTTTCTGCAAATAGAATTTTTAATATGTCTTTTTGATTGAAAGCAGTAAAATCAAGTTTAGCACCCAGCTGATTATCCGCAAAACACATTTCTAATAAAGTGGTAATCAATCCGCCACTACCAATATCATGACCGGCAGCAATTTCATCATTTTTGATTAATTCTTGAACTACATTAAATGCTTTTTTGAAGAATGCAGCATTTTTGATGGTTGGTGTTTCTTTACCAATAGCATTTCTCACTTGTGCAAACGAAGAACCACCTAATTTGAATTCGTCTTGTGATAAATTAATATAATAAATTGAACCTGCATCTTTTTGTAAAACCGGTTCCACTACTTTAGTAATATCGTTGCAATTTCCGGCAGCAGAAATAATGACCGTTCCAGGAGCAATCACTTCCATGTCGGTATATTTTTGCTTCATGGAAAGCGAATCTTTTCCGGTTGGAATGTTGATTCCTAATTCGATAGCAAAATCAGAACAAGCTTCTACGGCTTCATATAAACGAGCATCTTCACCTTCATTTTTACAAGCCCACATCCAGTTGGCAGAAAGCGAAACACTTTTTAAACCATCTTTAAGTGGAGCAAAAACAATGTTGGATAAAGCTTCTCCAATGGCGTTTCTACTTCCGGCTTTTGGATCAATTAAGGCCGAGATAGGGGAGTGTCCAATGGTAGTGGCAATTCCTTCTTTTCCTTTGTAATCCAACGCCATTACACCGACATTGTTTAAGGGTAATTGTAGTGGTCCTGCACATTGTTGTTTGGCTACTTTTCCTCCTACGCAACGATCGACTTTGTTGGTTAACCAATCTTTACAAGCAACAGCTTCGAGTTGAAGAACTTGTTCTAAATAGGTTGTAAATTCAGATTCTTGATAATTAATTTCGGTATAATTTCTTTCTACCGTAGTATCATTCATAATAACTTTAGGAGAACTTCCAAACATGTCAGCCAATTCAAAATCCATCGGTTTAGCTCCGGTTGATTTTGATTTAAACGTGAAACGATGGTCTCCAGTAACATCTCCTACTTCATACATTGGGGAACGTTCTCTATCGGCAATTCGATGTAGTATGTCAACATCTTTTTGTCCAATTACTAATCCCATGCGTTCCTGACTTTCGTTACCAATAATTTCTTTAGCAGAAAGGGTAGGGTCGCCAACAGGC
>JAKLIC010000077.1 GCA_022709825.1 Bacteroidota bacterium
GGGGAAAGTTCTGTCGGTGTGCCTGAGATAATTCCGGTTGACTCATCAAAACTTAATCCGTTTGGTAAACTTGGTACGATGGAAAATTCTAGATTTTCTCCCGAAACCATGGGAACCAAATTCGTGATTGCTTCATCGATTATGAAAACATTTGGCGTGGAGTAACTCAAATTAGTTGGAGCACTATCGATGATTTCTATTGATAGTGTAAAACTAGTGCTTCCGCCTGAATTGGTTGCTGTAACCTCATAATCCGTGGCCGGGGAAAGTTCTGTCGGTGTGCCTGAGATAATTCCGGTTGACTCATCAAAACTTAATCCGTTTGGTAAACTTGGTACAATACTATAACTATCTACATTTGCTACAACTGTTGGACTTAGAGCAGTAATTGTTGTTCCAATTGTAAAAACATTGGGAGTATTATACTGTAAAGGTAACTGAACCCCTTTTAAAGAAAAATTATTAAAAGTTACCCGATCTCCATTATCTACAGTCATATTTGAACCCGTAAAACGTAATCTAATTTTAAAATTCGGATTATTATTTGCATTAGAGATAGCAGAAAAATCAACTTCAAATAATTGAAATTCAGAGGAAAGGGGCAAAGAAATAGAGCTCAAATCAGTTGTCAACCAAACCGGATTACCGGCTGAAACTGAATAATCTACAATAATTTCATCTGCTGCTTCTTCATCTTTTGCAGCAAATCCAAATACTATATTTTTATAGCCTACTGTTGAAAAATTAAATAGCAAAGCGTTTTCTAAACCATTGTTTTGGAATGGCTGTTTTACTTGAATTCCCCTCATAATAGACGTTGAAAAAGGGATGTTTCCGTTAGCTGAAGGTATATAATTTATATTTGTTGGGCTATTTCTTCTTTCCAAAGAAGCTTTTCTCCAATTAGGATGTCCATTGGTAAAAGGATAACCTTCCAAACAAGATTGATAAGCTAAAATTCCATTATTTAATACCTCAAATGTGGAATTAATGTTTGTAATGGGAGTATCATTTGGTAAGGCAGAATTCATTAACCAAAAATAAATTGGTTCACTCACTTCAACTGAAAACCCTTGAGGAATAAAAACTGCTGTTATAGAAAAACTAATAGCTGAATCAATAATAATTTCTTGTTCTGTGCTGTTAGAAATACCTTCCCAATGACTAAAAACATAGCCTTCATTGGCTATGGCTTTTAATTTTACAGGAATATTTGAAAAATAAATTCCGGTCCATGGATATGGATTTGTATTAATTCCTGGAGTTGTAGAAAGGACATCAATTGTGTTTATTTTGATGAATCCATGGTCTTGATCTGAAACATTCAGGGTAACATCAATATTTGTTGCAATACTAAATTCATCACGAATGTGCGTTCGTTGAAATCCTGGTCTTTGATTAGCAAAATCAATTTCTCTATTTAAAAAATAATTCCAATCACCAAAATCTTGAGGAGCTTTCCAACGGTCAAATTGTTTTGGCATTTCAGGTTCTAAAACGGTTTTCATTGAATTAATTTTTTCAACAATCCTATCCGAATGAAAATAAGTATTCATTAAATCCGCAAAACGATTGATAAAATCATTTTTGAAAGAATTATTTTCCAATAGCTTTCTTAGTATCAACGTTGACCATTCTGGATTAGGCCAATCAGGACCATCTTCAGCCGTTGCATTAGCTAATGAATTCAGAGAAATACTCCCTCCGCTAATTCCAAAAGTTGAATCCATGTCATGAATTGCCCAACGCCATCTTCCATCTAAACCATACAGAGCAGTTGGTTCATATTGAGCTGTTTTCTTTCTCCAATAAATAATATTATTCCCTGGCCAATCTACATTTTGGAAAAAGATATTGGAAATGAAATAATCCTGAAAATTTTCAGTATCCATTTGCGTTTTAACATAATTATAATGATTTAAAGGAGCTAAAGAATGGTCTTCAATATATTCAATCATTTCAAGATAATGTTCATTATCCCCTTCTTCTTCAATGGCATTATTTTCTAAAACATCTAATTGGTCACTTTCAATTCCGTATTCTCTTTTAAAGTATTTATCATCATACTTTTCACGCAAACTTAATATTCCATAATATTCTCCATTTATGAATGTAATTGTTGGTTGATAAGCTTCGGTTTCTACTCTTAATCCCTTAATTAATTCATGATTCAGGGGATCGCGAAACATGGTGTGATAAAAATCGCCACTTGAATTTTTTAAAGAAAGTCGCGTATAACTATTATCCGTTTGGTCAGAGAAGAAAGTATAATCCAAATCCTCATCTCCATATTCTGTTTTAGCATAGAAATTAAATGATTTACTAGGATAAACCCTAGAATAATTTCCACGAATTCGAATTCCAATATTTTGATTTATTACCTCTGAACCATTCACAAAATAACTGAAATTTGAGATTCTTTCAGAAGTTGCACCTTTTCGGGCGAAATTTCCTATTTCATAATCCGCAACATCCGTTGGATTATTTGTTCTCCAAGTGTCAAAATCTAAACCGGCTACATAAATTCCATTATTATAATCAAATAATTTATTTTCATCAATACATAATGACACTATTGGAAGGGTAAATTCATTATTAGCTGAAGGAGAAATAAAATAATTTTTAGTGACAACAGGACTCGCTAAAGCACCCGGTTTTATCACTTTTGCTCTAACTACTGTTGATTTAAAAATTGGATTTTCTGGTAAATAAGGTGGTATGAAATCATATGTAGAAGAAATCATCGACACTTTATTTGGTAAGGGTGATCTATCAATAATTGGTATTGGTAAAGAATATTGTAAAGTTTGAAATGAGTTGTATAAAAATGTGCCAAATGCCTGACCCGGAAGTTTTGGGTATTGATTTTTATAACTATAAGTCGTTCCTGATAAATTATTTTCATCTGGTTCTGAGCCATCTAAAGTATACAAAATTGTAACCCCTTCATCAACAGAAGAAAGCATCAAATTAAACCCTGAGCTGAAAAATCCTGAATTTTGAGAGAACTGAGGCGGACTAAGTGTTTCTGTATATCCCGTTCCTATATTTTCCAAATTAGGCGTTGGAAGTTGAAAATAAACAAAATCTCCACTACCATTTGGAGACCTTCCATAGGAAATATTAGCTAGCATTGGAGCAGCCGGAGAGAAATCAACAACAGTTCCTAAAGGTTCAGTTAAAGACATTGTTTCGCCATCGCCACTAATTTTAAAATTAGTGTGAAGTGGGTTAAGCGGATTTACTCTGTTTTTATCAGATGCCCAAATTAAAAGATAACTACCCGGATTAATTGTCACATTAGGAAAAACCCATTTAAATAATTCGGTTGAATCATCTGTTAAACCATATCCTTGAAGATTTATGGGAGTTATCCCAGTATTATACAATTCAATCCAATCTTGATAACTGTCATCTTCATCTTTATTTACAGCTGTATTGGAGGCCAAAACTTCATTAATCACAATATTTTGGCTAGTAGCTGGAAAGATATAGGCAAAAGAAATCACGGCGGCGATTAGCAGCATTTTTTTCATATTCTAAAATATTAGGAGGATGGAATTGTTTTTTATAAAAGTAGTTTAATTAAAAACTTACTCTATCATTTTATCGATAAAAAACATATATTATCGACAAAAAGAAAAGGAGGCATAAAAGCCTCCTTTTTTTGAAAAAACTGATTTAAAATAGTTATCTTTTTATTATTTTCTTAATATCAGATTTACCTTCCGCATTAAGTTGTAACAAATAAATTCCACTTTGAAGGCCACCAATATTAATTTGAGAAGTTTCTAATTCTCCTGATTTTATTAGTTTTCCATCAATTGTATAAAGATTATAATCCACTTTTGTATAAGTATGAGCAATATTCAACAATTCAGTTGTTGGGTTTGGAAATACTTTGAAAACCAGTGCCGTGTTTTCTTCAACACCAAGATTTAGTTGTACACCTCTAACACTAAAATTGTTAAAAGTAACTCTGTTTCCTAAGTCCTCTGCTAAATTAGCTCCGGTAAATCGAACTCTTATTTTTAAGTTCTGATTGTTATCAGAAAGAGGAACATTCACAAAATCGATATTAAATAATTGGTAAGCATCTGTTAATGGCAATGCAGATGAACTCAAGCCTGTTGAAATCCAGTTTGGTGTTCCTGAAACAGTTGAGTAATCAAATGTAAGTCCCTCCGCTGCTAATTCATTTTTTGCTGCAAACGCAAATTTTAAATCTCTATATCCTAAAGAGGAAACATTAAAAATTAAAGCATTTTGTTGACCATTGTTTGTAAAAGGTTGTTTAATTTGAATCCCTCTCATATTTGAAGTGGCAAAAGGAATATTATTATTTGCTTCCGGAATATAATTGATATCCGTTGGACTATTTCTTCTTTCCATTGATGCTTTTCTCCAATTTGGACTAGTTGCATCAAAAGGATAACCAGTTAAACAGGATTGATATTGTAAAACACCTTCCGCAGGAACTTCAAAAGTTGAATTCAAACTAGTAAGCGGTGTATCATTAGCAATTGTAGTATCTAAATTCCAAAAATAAATTGGCACTTCTGATCCAGGGCCACCTGATAGAACGAAATGAGCGGTCACACTGAAATTGTTTGCTGTTGTAATAGTAATTTCTGCATTTGTGCTCGTAGAAGCACCCGTCCAGTGACTAAAAATATAGCCCGGTAATGGAATTGCTTTTAAAGTAACCGGAATGTTTTGAAAATAAATTCCTGTCCAAGGATAAGGGTCTTCAGACACACCAGGAGTAGTGGATTTTATTTCAATTGTATTAATTTTAATAAAACCGTGAGTTATATCGTCTACATCTAGTGTAGCATTAATATCTCCTGTAATTCCAAATTTATTTCTAATATGTTGTCTTTGATATGTTGGTCTGGTATTCGCAAAATTAATCATTTGTTGAATACTATAATCATCCCAAACTTCGACAGTTTCTGGAGACTCCCAACGATCAATATGTTCTTGAATTTCCGGTTGAATTCTGGCTTTGAACAAGTTAATATTACTAACTACTCTAGATGGTAGAAAATAGGTGTTCAACATGTCGGCAAATCGATTAATAAAATCTAATTTAAAGCCATTATTCTCTAATAATTTTCGTAAAATTAGTGTTGACCATTCCGGATTTGGGTAATCAAATATTCCGGTTGCTGTAGCAAATTCTAAAGTATTGTGACCGCTTCCACTTGGATAATTTCCAAAACCATCATCTAAATCATTCATTCCGGCTCTCCATCGTCCATCTTGACCATAGGGTGCATTTGGTTCGTATGCTACAGTTCTTTTTCTCCAAAAAACAGTATTCCAACCAGGCCAATCCGTGTTTTGAGCATATATATTAGTGATGTTATAATCTCTGAAGTTTTCCGGATCTAATTGAGTTGTAATATAATTGTAATTTGCCTGATTATCCAAAGAATTGGCTTCCATGTAGTCAGTCATCGCAAAATAGTGATCATTATCACCAGTATCCGGAGTTAAATCATCTTTCAAATAGTCTAAGTCAATTTCATCAATTCCGTAAACTCTTTTGAAATATTTATCATCATATCGTTCCCTAAGATTTAAAATACCCCAATATTCACCATTGACAAAAACAATACTTGGCTGATAAGCTTTTGTGTCCAATTTTAAAGTTTTAACTAAATCCTGTGTAAAAGCATCTCTGAATAAAGTACTGTAAAAATCTTGTCCAGAATTTCTAAGTACTAATCTTTTATAACTGGTATAATTTTCATCTGAGAAAAATGGATAATTAAAAGCATCTGAGCCATATTCAGAACGAGCGTACAGCCTTAGTGCTTTACTTTGAATATTTCTGGAATTTCCACCATTAATTCTAATTCCTAAATTTTGGTTTAAGACTTCATTGCCTCCTACAAAATAGCTAATATTACCTACTTGCTCCGTTTCAGACCCTGAACGAACATAATTAGCATTCGCATTGACATCATTAACGGTGTTATTATCAGCGACTTCTGTTGGATTTAAAGCTCTCCAATCATCAAAATCTTTTCCGGCTACGAATATTCCATCTTCATATTCGAAAAATTTAGTTTCTGTTAAACTGAGCGAGACAACCGGCAACGTAAATCTTGAAGATCCTTGGGGGGAAACAAAATAGGTTTTAGTTACTATCGGACTTGGTAATGCTCCAGCCTTAAACGCTCTAACTCGAACTACAGTTCCTTTAAAAATATTAAAAGTGGGAACATAAGATGCCACATTGTGATAAGTAGAAGACATTTTCGCCAAGTCATTTGGCTGAGAAGATCTATCCGAAATAGTAATTGGAGTTGAATAACTAAATGAACGATAATTATTTTGAAGAAGTGGACCACTTGTTTGCCCGGGAATTTCCACATAACTATTTTTATAATTATAATTTGTTCCGGAAACGTTTGTTAATTCAGGGTCAGAACCATCTAAGGTATAAACAATAGTTACGCTAGGATCGGGATGTGATACAGTCAAAGGAAAATTACTTGTAAAAAAACCACTAGCTGCAGAAACTGAAGGAGTAACTAAAACCTCACTGTATCCTTGTGTTGTATTGCTCTCCCAAGGTGTTGGCTGCGCAAAAAAAACTAAGGTTGAAGCACCATCTGTTTGTCTACCGTAGGATATATTATTGCCAATAACAACAGCGGGGTAGGTATCAGCAACTGAACCATCTGGTTTGGTTAAAGTAATTATTTCACCTCCTGAACCTATTTTAAAATTTGTATGTAAATCGTTATTTATGTCTGTTCTATTTTTATCTGAACACCATAGAACTAAATGATCTCCCGGTTCGATCCAATATTCTGGGAAAACCCATTTATAAGGTAAAGTTACATCATCAGAAATACCATAACCTTCTAAATTGAAAGCAATAGCTCCATTATAATAAATTTCAATCCAATCTTGGTAATCACCATCATCATCTGTTATGACAGATGTATTAGTAGACATAATTTCATTTATTACTAATGTCTGACTATGTAATGTATTGATTCCTAAAAGGAAAAATACAAAAAGAGTAATTTTTTTCATTATCGTAGGTTTTAAAATATTTAACAAAATTATACAACATTTTACAATCTATTATTTTTTTGATAACATAATCGTTAAATAGTGATTTTATGACGACCAAATGTTAAAAAAATATTGGCCTTATAAATTT
>JAKLIC010000078.1 GCA_022709825.1 Bacteroidota bacterium
AAATGATTTGATAGAAAGCTCAAATCATCCAGAAAGTGGGTTTTACCTCCACAATTATGATGAATTAGTTCAGCAATTAATTAAAATTGATTCTTCAGGTCAAAATGTACTTTTAATTGGCGTGACTTATGCACTTTTGGATGTAGTAGAAAAACAAACTTTTCAACTAAAAAACACCATTATTATGGAAACCGGCGGCATGAAAGGTAAACGAAAAGAAATCATCCGCGAAGAATTACACGAAATCTTAGGCAACGGTTTTGGTGTTTCAGCTATTCATTCTGAATATGGTATGACTGAGTTATTATCACAAGCCTATTCCTTGGGAAACGGCATATTTGAATGTCCTCCTTGGATGCAAATCCTCATTCGAGATACAGAAGATGCTCTGACTTATGTTGACTTTGGAAAGACAGGCGGTATAAATGTGATTGATTTAGCCAATATCAATTCTTGTTCGTTTATTGCCACACAAGATTTGGGTAAAAAAAATCCCAACCATTCGTTTGAAGTGTTGGGACGTTTTGATTCCAGTGATATTCGGGGTTGTAATTTGATGGTTATATAAACCGTAAAATAAAATACGTTTTCTTCCCACGTTGCAATAGCACAAATTCGTCGTTAATTAAGTCATTTTTAGTAATTAAAAATTCTTCTGTAACTTTTTCACGGTTTACAGAAATGGAATTTTCTTTTAATGCTCTTCTCGCTTCCCCGTTAGAAGACATAAATCCTGATTTACCGGCTAATGCCTCAACAATTGTCAATCCATTTTCTAAATCAGTTTTAGAAATTTCAGCCTGAGCAATTCCGTCAAAAACATCTAAAAACGTTTGGTTATCCAATTGTTTTAACTCTTCAGAAGTGGAATTTCCAAATAAAATATTGGATGCTTTCACCGCTTTTTCAAGTTCATCTTTGGAATGAACCAAAACTGTAATTTCTTCTGCTAATCGCTTCTGCAACAAACGTAAATGGGGTTCTTGCTGATGTTTTTCAATCAATTCTTCTATTATTTCTTTCTCTAAAAAAGTAAAGATTTTTATATATTTTTCAGCATCCGCATCAGTTGAATTAAACCAAAATTGATAAAATTTATACGGCGATGTTTTATCAGCGGTTAACCAAACGTTTCCTCCTTCTGATTTACCAAATTTGGACCCATCTGCTTTCGTTATTAATGGAGTCGTTAAGGCAAAAGCTTTTGCCCCTTCTTCAGAAGAATTTACATTCATTCTTCTAACTAATTCCGTCCCGGTGGTAATATTTCCCCATTGGTCTGAACCTCCCATTTGCAACAAACAATTGTAATGTTTATGTAAATAATAGAAATCATATCCCTGAATTAACTGATAAGTAAATTCTGTAAAGGACATTCCTTCCCCGACCTCTCCGCTCAATCTTTTCTTAACAGAATCTTTAGCCATCATATAATTTACTGTGATGCGTTTTCCAATATCACGAGCAAATTCAATAAAGGTAAAGTCTTTCATCCAATCATAATTATTGACTAAAACGGGAGCATTGGCTTCTGTCGAATTAAAATCCAAAAAACGCGATAATACTTTTTTTATTCCTTCAACATTTTTAGTTAACGTTGCTTCATCTAATAAATTTCTTTCGTCTGATTTTCCCGATGGATCACCAATCATTCCAGTTGCACCACCAACTAATGCAATTGGTTTGTGTCCAAAATTTTTCAAATGAATCAACAAGATGATTTGTACCATACTGCCGATATGTAAGGAATCGGCTGTTGGATCAAATCCTATATAAGCAGTCGTAGATTCTTTTAATAATTGCTCTTCTGTTCCCGGCATCATATCGTGAAACAATCCTCTCCAGCGAAATTCTTCTACTAAATTTTTCATGCGTATATTTTATTGATTTTTATAGGTGACACGGAATCGCTTATTTTCTTTTTAGCAATTTCATCTAAAAATAATTTTGGCAAAGATAGTTTTAATTCGATAATTTGAAAATGTAGAACGGAAACAATTATATTTGTTTTTATGAATCTAGTTACAGGTGGAACCGGTTTAGTGGGAGCACACTTATTGCTCCAATTATTAGAAAAAGGCGAAAAAGTTCGGGCTTTATTTCGTTCTGAAAAGAGCATACAAAAAACAAAATCGCTTTTTATTCAATTTAAACAATCTGAACTTTTCGAACAAATAGAATGGATTAAAGGAGATATTATTGACATTCCTACGTTAGAACCTGCTTTTAAAAATGTTGTACATGTTTACCATTGTGCTGCCTTAATTTCCTTTGATACAGCAGACGAAAAACTATTGCGTAAAATAAACATAGAAGGAACGGCAAATGTTGTGAATTGTGCGTTAGCTTTTAGTGTAAAAAAAATTTGCTGCGTCAGTTCCATCGCTGCTTTAGGTGATTTAGCAGAAAAGAAAGTTTTAATTACGGAAGAAACTGAATGGAATCCTGAAAAACCACACAGTGATTATGCTATTTCTAAGTACGGAGCTGAAATGGAGATTTGGAGAGCAGAACAAGAAGGGTTAAAATGTGTTGTTATAAATCCGGGAGTAATTTTAGGCTCCGGTTTTTGGAATTCAGGTAGTGGGGAAATCTTTACGAAAGTGAGTAAAGGAATTCCGTTTTATACCAAAGGATCAACCGGATTTGTGGCAGTTGAAGATGTTGTAACAGTTATGTATCAATTAATGAAAAGTGATGTTTCCGGTGAACGATTTACTTTAATTTCTGAAAATGTAAACTTTGAAAAATTGGTTTGTTGGATTGCTAAAGAATTAAATGTAAAAGGGCCTTCTTTTTATGCAAAACCATGGATGACTGAAATTGGGTGGCGATTGGATTGGTTTATTTCAACATTCTTTTTTCAAAAAAGAAAACTATCTAAATCATCCGCTAAATCATTACATTCAACTGATTTAATTTCGAATGAAAAAATAAAAAAGGCTATCTATTTTGAATTTCAACCTATTCAAGAATACATTATAAAAATCAGTCCTTATTTTTTCTAAGTTCTTTATTTTTTAAAAATCCCTCTTTTATTCTGGTTTGAATAGTATCTTTTTGTGTAGAAGGTGGTTCTTCTATTTTTCCGGGTTTTAAAACTGTACTATCAGCAATCTTTTTTTCTTCTTCCAGTCGTTTTTCAACTCGTTCATACATGCTTTTATAACGCTTTAAATCATAAGCATAATAAATATTGTTTTGAGCAAATTGCAAACTGTCAATTTTGTATTTCTTGTAGATATACGTGTAGGGATCTATTTTATTTTCTTCCAACAAAATAGAATTATTTGATCGAATTGCATCCAACAAACTTAAATCATAGAAAATAGAAACCATGGTTTCTTCCTCTATCAGTTTTTCAGGAACTTTTACTTTTTCTTTCTGACAAGCAAAGAAAAAGAAACTAAAAAAAAACAAAGCGTGTTTTATTTTCATACTCTATCGATTAAAAAGTAGTCGCTTACCGGCTTTAGCTTCGTTTACTTTTGCATTTTGATACACCAATTGACCATTGACAAAAGTATGTGTAATTCTTGATTTGAATGTGGTTCCTTCTAAAGGAGACCAACCACATTTATACAATATATTTTCTTTTTTTACACTCCATGGCATGGCAGGATTTATTAGTACCAAATCAGCATAAAAACCTTCTTTTATAAAACCTCTTTTCTCAATTTTGAATATCTTAGCCGGATTATGAGCCATTTTTTCGACTATTTTTTCTATTGAAATTTTTCCCTGATGAAAAGCCTCAAACATGGCTACTACAGCATGCTGAACTAGTGGACCTCCGGAAGGTGCTTTGGTATAGGATTGGTTTTTTTCTTCCAAAGTATGTGGTGCGTGATCTGTTGCTATAACATCTATACGATCATCTAACAAGGCTTCCCATAAAGCTGCCCGATCAGTTTCTGTTTTAATGGCAGGATTCCATTTTATTAAATTTCCTTTTGTTTCATAATCTGCATTGGTAAACCACAAATGATGAATACAAACTTCGGCGGTGATTTGTTTCTCCTCTATTGGAATTTTATTGGTAAATAATTCCATTTCTTTCGCGGTAGAAAGATGAAAAACATGCAATCTTGCTCCTGTTTTCTTTGCTAATGCTATTGCTTTGGAAGAAGACAAATAACAAGCTTCCTCGCTACGTATCAAATGGTGAAACTTGACCGGAATATCGTCACCATATTTCTCTTTATACTTGGCTAAATTATTTTTAATGGTGGTTTCATCTTCGCAATGCACCGCAATCAGCATTTTTGTAGAGGAAAATATTTTTTCTAAAACATCTTCTTTATCCACTAACATATTTCCGGTAGAAGAACCTAAAAAAAGTTTAACTCCGGCAACATTTTTTGGATTGGTTTTTAAAATTTCATCCAAATTATCGTTAGTTCCGCCCATCATAAAAGAATAATTAGCATGGGAAGTCTCGGCTGCTATTTGATATTTTTGTTCTAATAATTCTTGAGTAACTGCATTCGGAACAGTATTAGGCTGTTCAATAAAAGAGGTGATTCCTCCTGCAACTGCCGCTCTTGATTCTGAACCAATATCACCCTTATGAGTGAGTCCGGGCTCACGAAAATGAACTTGGTCATCAATTGCCCCTGGAATAAGGTAATTTCCTTCCGCATCAATTACTTTATAGTCAGTTTTAGCACTAATACTATCTGAAATTTCAATAATTATTTCGTTTTCAATGAGTAAATCTCCTTCAAAAATTTTACCTTCATTGACAATTTTAGCGTTTTTTATTAAAATCCTTTTCATTTATTCTTTTCAATTATAATCGGTTAAACAGTTTTTTTATTCGTAAAGAAATTACACCAAAAACTGCTTCTTTAATAATTCCATTGCTCATTTTAGATTGTCCCATTGTTCTGTCTGTAAAAATAATGGGGACTTCAACAATTTTAAATCCTTTGCAAAAGGCACGGTATTTCATTTCAATTTGAAATGCATAACCCACAAATTTAATTTTATCCAAATCTATGTTTTGAAGCACTTCTTTTTTGTAGCAAATAAATCCGGCTGTTGCATCATGAATTTTCATTCCGGTAATAACATCAACATAAACCGAAGCAAAATAGGACAGAAGAACTCGACTCAAAGGCCAGTTAACAACGTTTACACCTCGAATATAGCGAGAACCAATTGCCATATCGGCACCTCCATCCGAACAAGCTTCAAGCAATTTTTCTAAATCTGAAGGATTATGTGAAAAATCGGCATCCATTTCGAAAATGTAATCGTATTGTTGTTGTAATGCCCATTTAAATCCAAGCACATAAGCGGTACCCAATCCGGCTTTTTTGGTTCCAACTTTTAAGAAAAGTTGATTGGGAAATTCGTTTTGAAGTTCTTTAACTTTTTCAAATGTTTTGTCTGGAGAATTATCGTCTACAATGAGAATATGAAACTTTTTATTCAGTGCAAATACAGCCCGAATAATACTTTCTACATTTTCAATTTCATTGTAGGTTGGAATTATAACTAATCCGTTATTCATAAATACTACAAAATTTCAAAGCAAATGTAAACTTTTTATAAATGATGATTCATAATAATATTATAATAAACTGAGTAACATAAAAAAATAGTAATTTTACACCGAAATTATGGAGTATATATTAGAACACAGAGTGATTGAAAATAAAGATTGGGCAACCATTTTGTTTGTCTTATGTTTTATTTTAATTGCAGTCACTAAGACTTTTTTTGAGGCTCGTTTTAATGAGTTTTTGAAATTACTTGTGACGGATAAATACACCAAAATATATAAAGATCCATCTTTTATGCTTAGTTGGTTTACCATTAGTTTATTTGTTGTCCAACTGATATCTTTTGCTTTTTTTATTTTAATTTTACTGAATCACTTTGATTTAGCCTCTAAAACAGATTGGATTAAATACATTCAGATTATTACTTTGTTGGGTGTCTTTGTTTTATCTAAATATTTGGTAGAAAAAATAATTGCTACCTCGTTTAAAATTGAAGACTTTATTGAGCAATTTAATCTTCAAAAAGTGAGTTATCGAACATTTGTAGGCCTCTTTTTATTACCGATTAACATTATTTTGTATTATAACGAGATTTCTTCCACTATTGTCATCTATGGAATTATTGCTATCATATTGATTATTAATGCCTTTACATACCTCGTTTCATTAAAAGCATATCAAAGTATACTATTTAGTAAGATGTTTTATTTTATTTTGTATCTTTGTGCCCTTGAAATAGCCCCCTACTATTTTATGTATTATTGGTTTACAAGACGTTAGTTTTACAACAAGTCCGATATGAAAGTGAAAACAATTTTGGTATCACAACCAGAACCAAAAGTAGAAAATTCTCCTTACTTTGAGCTGATGCAAAAGCATAAAGTAAAAATCGATTTCAGACCCTTTATTCATATCGAGGGTGTTCCATCAAAGGATGTAAGAAGCCAAAAAATCGATTTGAATCATTTTACGGCAATCATTTTAACCAGCAGAAATGCTGTTGACCACTTTTTTAGAGTGGCCGAAGAAATGCGTTATAAAGTGCCCGAAGATTTGAAATATTTTTGTCAATCAGAAGCAGTAGCTTTTTATCTTCAAAAATATGTGGTCTATAGAAAACGAAAGATTTATGTAGGTCAAAAAGATTTTGTCGATTTGTCTCCCTTGATAAAAAAATACAAAGAAGAAAAATTCTTATTACCGGCATCTGACCAATTAAATTTTGATATTCCTCAAACGTTGAATAACCTTAAAGTAGATTGGACACAAGCAGTTTTTTATAAGACTGTGATGAGTGATTTATCCGATTTAGCTGATGTTTATTATGACATTTTAGCCTTTTTCAGTCCAACCGGAATTAAATCATTATTTAAAAACTTTCCAGATTTTAAACAAAATGATACTCGAATAGCTGTCTTCGGAAGTACAACTCAAAAGGAGGCGTTAGAACATGGTTTACGTGTTGATATTATGGCTCCTTCACCGGAAGCTCCATCAATGACGATGGCTCTAGAAAAATACATTGCCAAAATCAATAAAGACAAATAAAATTACCTTTACTATAAATTAAAAGAAGCCGTCTCACAACTTGAGACGGTTTTTTTTATGTAATTTTCTTGCATAAAATGGCAATATTCTGTATTTTTATA
>JAKLIC010000079.1 GCA_022709825.1 Bacteroidota bacterium
TCAGTAGATTCAAAATATTCCACTTCTTGCGGATTAGAACTTGCTTTGATATACTCTCTGTACTTATTAATATCAAATTGTTTTAACTCATTTTGAAAACTTGGATTTTGACCAAAATTTGGATCATTTTTCAAGGTTTCAATTAAGTGTTTTTCACTTATTCTAATGCCTAATTTCTCTAATTCTTCTGTTAAAAGAGCAACATTTACTTCTTGATCCCAAACACGGTTTACTGCTTGAATGGTAGACATTCCTTGACCCCCTTTTTCAGTGTTACCCACCTTCAAACGGAATTCTTCGAAAGCAATATCCTTTCCATTAATACTACCAACATTTGTTGAAGTTTGAGCAAAGCCACCGCTTTGAATTACGTCAGCCAGTACAAAAGAGAATAATGCCAAAGCAATAATCACAATTAGAATAAATGAACGTTGTCTAATTTTTCCTAAAATCGCCATTTTATTTATGTTTTATTTTTATTTCAGTTTGCGAAAATACAATTATCTATGAAATAATTATAAAGAAATCGAGATAATTTGTGTAATTTTTGCATGTCCCACTCTATTCCAACTTAAATAAAAGTAGTTTGGCTTTAATACTAAGAAAATGTGAGCCTAAATATAGGAATAGTATGAGCAGTAATGCTTTAATTCGTAATTGTCAAAGTCACTAATTCAATTTTTCTATTCGAAGCTTCTTCAATTACAAAATGAAAATTTTCGACCGAAATTTTTTCTCCTTTAGAAGGAAATTCTTTGGTATGATTTATAATAAAACCTCCTAAAGTAGAATAGGAATCTTCTTCAGGAATATTTAATTTATAGGTTTCATTAATATATTCTACATCCAAACGAGTTGAAAAACGGTATTGTTTCTCGTTTATTTGCTCCTCAACCAGTGTTTCATCCTTGTCGTGTTCATCTTCAATTTCCCCAAAAAGTTCTTCAACAATATCTTCAACTGTAATCATTCCGGATGTTCCGCCATATTCGTCTAGTACAATGGCAACGCTTTTTCTTTTTTTGGTAAGTAAATCGAGTACATCTTTGATAAACATTGTTTCAGGCACAAACTCAACAGAAATCATTACTGATTTTATTGTTTTTGGTTTTCTGAAAAGTTCAAAAGAATGCACATATCCAATGATATCATCTAAAGAAGATTGAAATACTAAAATTTTAGAATAACCTGTTTCTATAAATAATTGTTTTATTTCACTTACGGAATCATGAATTTCTACTGCCGAAATTTCAGTTCTAGGAATCATTATATCTCTGGCTTTTACACCGGAAAATTCTAATGCATTTTGAAACATTAAAATTTCAGAATCGACCGATTCGTGGTCTTCAACAGAATTCATTTGTTCTGAAATAAAATTTCCAAGTTCTACTTTACTAAAAAACAATTGCGTTTCATCTCCTTGTGTTTTAAATACTTTTTTCAAAACAAAATCTGAGATCCAGATAGTGAATGCCGAAATAAAATATAACAATTCATAGAAAAAATAGGCCGGAACTGCAAAAATTTTCATGCAATTATTAGCGTAAATTTGGAAAAATACTTTTGGCAAAAACTCTGCTGTGATAAGGATTACAGCTGTTGAAATCAAGGTTTGAATCATCAATATCTGAAAAGGCAAATTATGAATTTCTAAATAATCCGGAAACAATAATTTGATAATTAGATCACCCATCATAAATCCATAAACAACTAGTGCGATATTGTTCCCCACTAACATGGAAGCAATAAACATGGAAGGCTTTTCAGTAATTTTAGTCAAAATTTTGGCAACAAAACCCTCTTGTAGTTTTTCGATACCCAAATAAACTTTATTGGAGGATACAAAGGCAATTTCCATTCCGGAAAAGAATGCTGAAAGCAGTAAACAGATGATGATAATACTGACTTCCATCCAGAATTACTTTTTATCTTGGTTATTCATTTTCTTCATAAACTTTCGTCTGAAAAAAAACATAAAAATTGCCATCACCGCAAAAAAGAACATCATCCACGGACTTTTTTCTTCAGAATTTAAATTTATAAATCCTTGGTAAATAAAAAATCCTGCTGCAAAAAGATAAAAGTATTGTATGTATTTAAGGTATGTCATAATTTAATGAAAGGTATTAGGTTAAAGGTTTTTGACTTTGATTTACTCGGCATCATTTATCAAACCATACACTTTTTGGAAATTAATTCGTTTAAAATCTTTACTAAAATCTAGACCTTCACCTGTTGAAAGTCCTTTATTAGGGTCCGTAAATTTAAACTTTTTTTCCGTAAAAAACCATTCATTTTTTTGGTCGTAATACAATTGTTCCGTTTCTAAAAATTGCCCTCCGTCAGCAGTCATCTTGACATTTCCTTGCAAGTCAATTATATCTGTCCCTTTGAACGTGATGGCATAATCGGCTTTAATGTAATTTTTTTTACCCTTTTCATCAAATAGTGTTACATCAATTCCTTTTGGAAACTCTGTAAACGGGTATTGAACGGTACCGTAATCAAACATTTTAGGACTAATCAAAATGGCTTTGATTCTACCGGAATCGGTATATTTTAAATTCACGGAATCCGCTTCTCCAGAAGCCATAAATTCAGAAATATTAATTTTCTGAATTTCTTTAAAATTACTTTCACACGCAAAAAACAATGTCACAGCAAATACTGTGACACTGAAATTTATTATTTTTTTTATGCTAAGCATTTAGTTACAAATTTGGAACTGTAACACATTTACCAACCCAACATTTGAAACAGATGCTTTGACCTGCTCTTCCTGAGTTAAAAATTTCTTGTTTAGACGGAGCCAATTTATCGTAAGAGGAAGCTGCTGCATTTCCAGATGCTGTTCCTGCTTTTCTTGCTGTTTGAGCTGCTAACCAATAAATCGCTCTTTTTTCAAATGGATCATTTCCACAGTCATTCGCACTATTCGCATACAATTGAGCAATATAAACATGAGCCTCTCCAAAGGATGGTTTTGCAGCTAACGCTTTTTCAGCATAAGCTCTGGCTTGAACTTTGTTACCGTTTCCATAAATATTTCTGGCAATTGTATAATAAACATTTGCTTTTTTAGTGTTATCTTTTTGTAATTCAGCAGACTGATTAAAATACTCTAAAGCTTTAGCAGTATTCTTTTTTGTATAGAAAGATACCCCTAAATTATAGGCTGATTCAGCTGTTGGATTTAAAGAATGTAATGCATCTGATATTTTTGAAAACAACGGGTCAGATGAACATCCTTTTTTATCTAAACGGTCTGCTGCTCTTTTTAACCACTCAGCATTTGCTTTATTCTCTTCAAAACTTGCTCCTAAGAATGGAATTAAACGCTCACACGTTGCTAATTGAGCAATCTTAGCATCCATGCTGGAATGAATAGTTTCGAAAGCATCTAAGTTAATTTGATGATTTTCTTTTGCTCTTTTCTCTTTATCTGTTAATTCTGTTCCACTTTCTTCCTTTTGCAATAAAACATCTAAAGCATCTGAAACCCCTTTCTCTTCTTCATCAATTTTATCAGAAACTTGATCATATTTATTGAAAATATCTTGTAATTTAATTCCGTTTTTATTTGCTTCAAAATCATTTACATAAATTTCAAAGTAAACATATAATGCTTTTGGATTACTGAAATTATCTTTATCATTTTTGAAAGCTGTGTCTAAAAGTTGGTATACTTCATCGGAAGTGCCACTATTATTTTCAAAAAGGACCATTGCTTTTTTAACTTCAATTCCTTTTGCTTTAGCGGGAAAATTAGTTTTAAATTCATCTTGTAATTTAATAAAATCACGTACTTCCTTTTCTTTATCTGCAGGTGTTTTAGCGTTATCAATTCTGGAATTGATAATTCTTTCACCATAAATATATATAGCTTCACTAAAGGAAGGGCAATCTTTTCTTAACTCTTGAAGATGTTTGTAGGTTTCTTCTCCATAGTTTTTTGTTTTTGCCATTTCAGCAAAAATTGATAGTTTTTCTGCACAGTTTGCAGCACTTTGGGCAAAGCCATTAAACGTTACTAGTATAAAGGCAAATAAAATAATTACTTTAGTTTTCATAATATTAAAAATTTCTCTTTTAGTCATATTTTCTTTTAATAAACCATTTGTCATTCAATGAAAAACTTACACTTAAGTTTGAATAATTTTCTTGTATTAGTCCAGAACTTGTTGTTCCTCGCTTACCGAATTCAAAACCAACGTTTACATTGGAGAACGAACCTTTTATTGGCAGACCTAATCCAAAAGTTATGCCAAAATTATTAATCGACTCATTATTGACAATTAATCCTGTATTTTGATAATTAAATCCTCCTCTATACGTTATTCTTTTATAATAACTGGAGAAGGAATTATAATCCGGCATATAGTAACCTCCAAAACTGTATTTAGTAACATTTTCATAGGAAACATCGTTTATATCGTCAAACCTACTTCCAAAGTTACTGCCTTGCATAAATGTAACTTCTGCTCCAACAGACCATTTTCTCACTTCCCCGACACCAAATCCAATTCCAATTTTGGAAGGGTATTTTACTTTAGTATCATTAACAGGAACATCTTCTTCATTAACCACTAATTCCCCAAAAGATTCTGAAAACTGAACTATCGCAATCTTTCTTTCATTTGCCAAAGATAAAGTGCTTTCAGGAGAATAAATCAAACTTCCAAATATTGTTGTCGTTTTATTGATTAATTTATTATACATCAAACTAGTATTGAAATTAAATCCGGTTATTTCACTACTATTTAATTCTCTCGTTCCATACTGAATACCCGTTAGAAAACTAATATCATTGGTTGTAATATTACCAAAATTAAAATTCATATCTGCCCCTATCCGAAAATTTTTATTGATTTTATAACCTACGCCACCATAAATTTTATTTGTCCCTCCACTTCCTGTGAATCTAGATATTGGCGTACTGTCATCAACATAATTATTTTGAATTTGATAGCCAACGGAAGTAAAAGACATTACGGCAAACGCCGCACCAAGTCGTTTTGAAATAGGGACCGCTAATGCTATATAATCTAAGGAAGCTCTATTTGCCGTTTCTGATTGACTTGCTGTTTTATAATTTACATAATTTAAATTACCCCCAATTGTAAAAGTAGTATTCATGATATCAGACAAACTTGCAGAATTATTGATATTGATATGAATGGAATCATTTATCATATTTATTCCACCCATAGATCTTGTTTCCACATTTCCTTTAAACACTAAATCTCCAATTCCGTAAAAAGAATAGGGTGAGGATGATGCATTTTGAGCATTAGAAAAGAATGAAAATATCAAGCAAAAAATTATAAGAATTTTTTTAATCATTGTTGATTTTGTATTGAAAAAATTGGTTTAAACTTTCTAACAGAAAATTTGAATTGGCAAATATGGTATTTTTTAATCTTTTTGCCAAAAATTCAGCGTCTCCTCCCGTTAAAATTATGGTAAAGTTTTCATTTTTGTTTTTATACTGCTCTATAAACCCATCTATTTCATGGATTAATCCATTTACAACACCGGAATGAATGGATTGATTTGTGGAATTTCCAATAAAATTTAGAGGCTCTTCCAGGGTTAATAACGGCAATTTTGCAGTGAATTGATGCAATGACTCGTATCTCAATCGAAGTCCGGGAGAAATAGCTCCTCCCCAATACCTATTTTCATCATCAATAAAATCATAAGTAACACAAGTCCCTGCATCAATAACCAATTTATTTTTTTTAGGGAAAAGCAAAGTTGCTCCTGATGCCAGTACCATTCTATCAATTCCTAATGTAGTTGGTGTTGCATATTTATTTTGAAACGGAAAAATATCCTGGTGAGAAACAAAATGAATAGAAATCCTTTCTGAAAACGAATTAAAGACAATACTATTTTCATTTCCAACCGAAGAAACAATTAAATCAGTGATTTTTGGATTCTTTTCTAAAATATTTTCAATATTATTTTTAACTTCTACACTTGAAAATACAAATTGATTAATAAGTGTATTTCTCTCATAAACAGCACCTTTAATCCTAGTATTTCCAACATCAATAGCTAAAAGCATTCCGATAGATTTTAAAAAGGCGAAGATACGAATAGATTTTTTTTTATAATTGTTTTGGATAAAATAAAAATCGCACTATATTTGCACCCGCATTAGCAACGGTACCTTAGCTCAGATGGTAGAGCAATGGACTGAAAATCCATGTGTCCCTGGTTCGATCCCTGGAGGTACCACTTAAACCCGAATAGCAATATTCGGGTTTTTTGTTTTCAAAGAAAGATAATGTCGCACTTTGTTTATATATTATTTTCAAAAACTACTTCAAAATATTACATTGGAGAAACTCATAATGTGGACGAAAGAGTTAAAAACCATAACCAACATAACTATCTAAATTCATATTCAAAAATTGCAAATGATTGGGAATTGGCATTTTGTTTTGAATGTAGTGATAGAAATAACGCTTTATATCTTGAAAAATTTATCAAAAAAATGAAAAGCAGATTATTTATTCAAAAGATAATTGCAAATCCTGAAATTCTATCTGATATACTTTCCAAAAAAAAATAAATCCATGTGTCCCTGGTTCTCCCGAAGCTTCGGGACTGGAGGTACCACTTAAGAAGCCGTCTCAATACTAAAATTTTGAGACGGTTTTTTATTTGATTAAACTTTCATCAAAAGTTTACTATTTTAAAATGAGGTTAAAATTGCCTTTAAGCAGCAATTTTCTTTCTTAAGTTGTGTGCTAAAGCCATTAATCCGAACTCTAATTCTGTTTTTTGGATTCCTTTTAAAGAAAATCGTCTAAAATTATGGTTGTGTTTGAGTTGAGCAAATACAGGTTCTACATCGGCGGTGCGTTGTTTTCTTTTTTGTAAACCTATTTCACTTGTTAGTAGTTCTCTGATTTTTTGTTTGTGTCTTTCAAGATTGTGGTTTCTCTCTATACTCCGATTTCCTTTTCCCTTAAAACACTGACCTCTGAGTGGGCAGCCTTCGCAGTTTTGGGCTTGGTAATGCG
>JAKLIC010000008.1 GCA_022709825.1 Bacteroidota bacterium
TCTCTCCAAGCAAGGCGATGACATTACTCTCTCGCTTGACATGGAATTGCAAAAATATGGGGAATTGCTGATGCAAAACAAACGTGGCGGAATAGTAGCAATTGAACCGAAAACCGGTGAGATTTTAGCTTTAATTTCAGCCCCAACCTATGACCCTTCTCTTTTGGTAGGAAGAATGCGTTCTAAAAATTACACGGCACTTTACAACGATAGTATCGCAAAACCGCTATATGACAGAGGTCTTCTGGCTGAGTATCCTCCCGGCTCACCCTTTAAAATCCTTACTGCTTTGGTTGCTTTACAAGAAGAAGTAATTGACGAACAAACAACTTATTTCTGCCGAAGAGGATTTAGTTATGGTAATCGATTTATGAAGTGTCACGATTCCGGACCTTCTCAATTGCATGATGGAATATACAAATCGTGTAATACCTATTTTGCCAATATTTATTTGAAAACCATTCAGAAATATCCAAATCCTGCAGATGGCGTTGATGTTTGGAGTAATCATTTAAAGAGTTTTGGGTTAGGCAATTTTATGGGATATGATTTGCCACCCGGACGAAAAGGAAGTATTCCTACTTCAAAATTATACAATAAATATTATTCCGCCGGCGGTTGGAAAAGCACTACAATTATCTCTAATTCGATTGGTCAGGGAGAAGTTTTAATGACGCCCATTCAATTATGTAACGTGATGTGTGCCGTTGCTAATCAAGGCTATTATTATACCCCTCATATCATCAAAAAGATAAAAGATCATACTATCGATAAAAAGTTTACGACCAAACATCAAACCACGATTGATAAACAATATTTCCCTCCTGTAATTGAAGGTTTATTTGACGTATACAATTTAGGAACTGCTTCACGATTAAAAGTGGATGGAATTGATATTTGTGGGAAAACAGGAACGGCGGAGAACTTTACAAAAATAAACGGACAACGGGTTCAATTGACTGACCATTCTATTTTTGTGGCATTTGCACCAAAAGACAATCCTAAAATTGCCATTGCGGTGTTTGTGGAAAACGGTTATTGGGGAGCAAGAATTGCCGGACCAATTTCCAGTTTAATGATTGAAAAATATATTAAAGGAAAAATTTCCCGAACAGATTTAGAAAAAAGAATGTTAGAATCGAGTTTGGAAAGTGAGTATGCCAAAGTGTTGAGCGGACAACCGTTTTCAATTAATAAATAATGAAAAATCAAAGTGTAGCCAGCAATTTAGATTGGACGACCGTACTAATATATGGTCTTTTGGTGTTAATGGGTTGGTTAAATATTTTTTCTACTTCGATTCCTATTGAATTTACTGAATTTGATTTTGGTGATTATTATGGAAAGCAACTTATCTTTATTTTATTGACCATTCCGGTCATTATTGTCGTGCTTACCATAGATGCCAAAATTTATGAGAAATTTTCTTTTGTTTTTTACATTTTAGGAATCGTTCTCTTACTTGGACTATTCGTATTTGGTAAAACCGTAAAAGGTCAGACCAACTGGTATGGTTTTGGTTCATTCGGTTTTCAACCGTCTGAGTTTGTCAAGACGGCAACATCCTTGCTTTTAGCAAAATACTTAAGTGATTCACAGGTTTTTTTGAAGAACACCAATCATCAACTGCTTGCCTTTGCTATCATTGGATTTCCGGTTTTACTAATTCTTATGCAACCCGATGCCGGTAGTGCTATGATATTCTTCTCTTTGTTTTTGGTTTTAAATCGGGAAGGTTTGCCTGAGTGGTATTTGTGGACCGGATTTTTGGCAGTAGTTTTATTTTTTGCAGCCCTTTTAATACAGCCCATTTATCTCATTGTGGTTATTGTAATTATTATGATTTTGCATTATTTGAGAGCCAGAAGAATAAACCGAATACCCCTCGCCTATTTAATTGTATTTGTAGCCGCCACATCATTTGTATTGTCGGTTGATTTTGTTTTTGAAAATGTACTGGAACCACATCAGAAAGACAGGATTAATGTTTTATTCAGTGATACTGTCGATTTAAAGAATGAAGGTTATAATTTAAATCAGTCGATGATTGCCATAGGTTCCGGTGGAGTTATTGGAAAAGGTTTTATGGAGGGAACTCAAACCAAGGGAGGATTTGTGCCTGAACAACATACCGATTATATTTTCACGACCGTTGGTGAAGAATGGGGCTTTATTGGTTGTACCGTTGTTATTTTACTTTTTGTTACTTTACTTTTCAGAATCATCTATTTGGCTGAACGACAAAAAACAAAATTCAGTCGTGTTTATGGCTATTGCGTAGCTTCCATTTTATTTACACATATTTTTGTAAATATCACGATGCTTATTAAATTATTTCCGACTATTGGAGTGCCACTGCCTTTCTTTTCTTATGGAGGTTCCAGTTTGTGGGCCTTTACTATTTTGCTTTTTGTTTTTCTAAAATTAGATGCCAATAAAGTAAATGAGTGGTAAATCCTTCGTTAAAAACTCCACATTTTATAGTCGGTTTGCTTTTCTAATTTATTTTCAATTTCATCGGGCAAATTGTAGAAGAAATCAATTCCTGTCCGTTTTTCTAATTCATCCACAGCAATTACAAACTCATAAAGCGGTTTATCGCTGTTTTGATGTGGCACTAAAAAAGCAATCATTCTAGGATTATCCTTAGAAACATCCAACAACACTTTATAAAAGAAATCAGGAACTGCCACTTTTTCTCTTCCGATGGTTTTTAAATTTGGTTCTAATACACCTCCTGTGACTACATAAATTGCATCATATTTGTCTGCCCAATACCTCACTTTTTGCTCTAAGCGATTCCAAACTCCGGCATTAAAATCCGGTTTTTGAGGAGAAATATTAGAGGTATAAAAGGTGTCTTCAAAAGCATTTTCAGAAAACTTCATGTCGCCTGCCGGACACAAATGACCTTTATCATAACCTGAATTCTTGTAATTTTTCCAGTCGGCAGAACCGGTTTTTACTAATGGGTCTGCCACAAAATAAGGTCGATTGAAATTATTTTGAAAGGTATTTCCTTTTAATTCATAGGCAACCCATTCTGCCTGTTCATTCTTTTCTGAATAAGATAACCTATAAAAATTGTGCTTTATAATTTGGTTAGTTGTGGAAGTAGGATAAAAATCAAAATCCATTGTAACTGTTTGCCGGTTTATTTCTTGGGGTAATTCCGTTCTTTCCTGATTATCCATTTTGCATCCAAAAAGAACAATTCCCACTATCATGAAAAAAAGGCGAAACCAATTTTGTCTTTTGGCAATCATTAAGAAACAACTTTTCATTAATACTGAATTTTAATTAAGACTTGACATCTAAGGCATCACGCAGGGCATTTCCTGTCATCATAAATGCTAATGTAATCAACATAATTGCTATTCCCGGTACCAGAGCCAAATAAGGTTTTCCCAGAATAATATAACTGTAATGGTCTTTAATCATACTTCCCCAACTTGGAATTGGAGGTTGTGCACCGAGTCCTAAAAAACTCAATCCGCTTTCCACTAAAATGGCGGAAGCAAAATTAGCTGCAGAGATAACGATCACAGGAGCCATAATATTTGGTAAAATGTGATTCAGGATAATTCTTCCGTTTGAAAATCCCAAGGCACGAGCAGCCGTAACATATTGCATTTCTTTTACGCTGATAATCTGTCCACGGACAACTCTGGCAACTTCAACCCACATGGTTAGACCTACAGCCACGAAAACTTGCCAAAACCCTTTTCCCAGTGCTAATGTTATTGCAATCACTAATAATAATGTTGGAATGGACCAAATTATATTGACCAACCACATCACTAACGCATCGATTTTTCCACCATAATAGCCACCCAAAGCACCGAAAAACAGTCCAACAACCACTGAAATTAAAACTGCCACAAAGCCTATGGAAATGGAAACCCGCGAGCCTACTAACATTCTGCTCAATAAGTCGCGACCATATTTATCCGTTCCTAAGTAGAACTTTTTGTTGGTAATAAGTTCTTGTTCAACCTGCTTGAAGGAGTTGTAGTCTATAAATTTATCTAACGTAATTTCTTTTACTAATCGCAAGGTTTTATCCTCTGTGTATTCAACATATTGCAGTTTATTGTCTTTTATTTGATAGGATGAAATCGGGATTTCCGTCACTTGGTTGGGGTGCCCGAAAAAATACCCTTTGATTGTTTTATCCTCTATTTTTGAAGAAGGAATAGAAAGCATTTGCACCGCAAAACCAGGTGATTTTGAATGAATAGATAAATGCATTTGATTGGCATTTTCCGAATTATCGGGAGCAATTACGTAGGCAAACAGGGCTAAAAAAATCATTAACACAATATAACTCAAACTAAAAACACCCCAAAAATTCTTTTTGAATTTCTGAAGTGCTATAGCTGTTAACGATTGATTTGTATTGGACATTAGCAAATTTTATTCGGCTTTTGCTCAAAGATACAATTTGCCGGTTAAGATTTTACTACTTTTTCCTTTTTCTTTAATTCTACTTTTCCTTTTACAACCGGTTTGGTTTGTAAATCATCCAGAACATTCAAGGCTTCTTCTACATAAATATCTTTCGATAAACTTTCAAACCAACGTTCTCTTTTTTCTTTAAATGATTCATCTTTTTTCATTACGACTTCATCTTCCGGAATAGCTTTGAACAACAAGTCATTTTTATAATCCGTAATTGGTTTAAATACTTTTCCTTGTTCTTCTACTGCTTTTTGTTCAGCCAAAAAAGCATCTAATTTTAAACTATACACTACCGCATCTCTTCGCACTTTGGTCCATTTAGCACTTTTATCAATTAATTGAAAATGCTCATCACCGGCCATTCTGTTTTTACTGTTTTCAATTGCTTTCTCAAAATTTGTCTGTTTATTCCAAACCGAATATTGTGCTTCATCAATTTTAGACCAAGGCATGGCATTATCCAAGTCTCTTTCGCCTATGTCGATATAAGAATATCTGTCCGGCATAACAACATCACTGGAAACTCCCTCTAATTGTGTTGACCCTCCATTGATTCGATAGAATTTTTGAGTTGTTGTTTTCAAAGCTCCTAAATCCCCTAACGTATTTCCACGAACAAACTGATTTAAATCAATCACATTTTGAACAGTTCCCTTTCCGTAGGTTTGTTTACTACCAATCACTACACCTCTTTTATAATCCTGTATTGCTGCCGCTAAAATTTCAGAAGCAGAAGCTGAAAAATTATTCACCATTACCACTAAAGGTCCATCCCATTGAATTTTTGCATCACGATCAAACAATACTTCTTTTTTAGTTCCGGCGGATTTAATTTGAACTACCGGTCCTTGCTCAATAAACAATCCGGTGATGTCGACAACTGTTTTCAAGGAACCCCCACCATTATCACGCACATCCATAATGATACCCTTTACTCCTTGGGCTTTCAAACGTTCTACTTCGATGGCAACATCTTTCCCAGCATCTCGTCCGTCATTATTTTCAAAATCAATATAGAATTTAGGCAAATAAATAATTCCGTATTTCATGCCATTTCTTTCCACCACACTTGATTTTGCATAGGTTTCTTCTGTTTCAACCATATCTCTGATGAGGGAAATTACTTTTATCGAACCATCCACTTTTTTAACAGTTAAACGAACTTCCGTTCCTTTAGGACCTTTAATTTTTTTAACAACATTATCTAATCGCATGCCGACGATGTCTACCGGTTCTTGGTCACCTTGAGCCACTTTTAATACTATGTCACCCGGCTCCAATTCTTTTCCTCTCCAAGCCGGTCCACCGGAAATTAATTCCGTGATCTCCGTTAAATCATTTTTCTTTTGAAGACGAGCACCAATTCCTTCAAATTTACCACTGATGCTTACGTCAAAACGTTCTTTATCATCCGGAGCCATATAATTGGTATGTGGGTCAAATCGAGAGGCAATGGCATTTACAAAAACACCAAACCAATCATTGCGGTCTAATTCTTTTATAAATGTATAATAGTCATCCAACGATTTTAATGAACTTTCTCTGGTTTCCTTTTCAAGTTCTTCAAAACTTTTAGGTTTAGCATCTACTTTAGCTTTATTTTCCTTTTTTTCTGAGTTATTTGTGGCGTCAGTTCCTTTTAGTTTATCTTCTTCCAATTTCATTTTATCCGTTAAAGAAGATAATGTTGAAAGTTTAATTTGTTTTCTCCAACGTTCCTTTAATTCCGAACTATTTTTAGCATATGGCAATTTTTCATATTCTGTATTGATAGTCTCATCAACCGTATAATCAAATGGTTCTTCTAAAATTTCTTTGTAATATTTTTGACTTTCATTCATTCTTTTTAAGTAAACAGAATAGGTCAACTCAAAGAAAGTTAAGTCTTTATTTTTGATTTGGTCATCAATTTTTGTTTCGTATTCAGCGAATTCATCAATATCCGATTGAATAAAAAACCGTTTCGAAGGATCTAATGCTTCCACATAATCTTTGTAAACTCCTTTTGAAAAATTATCATCTATATCAACCGGACTATAGTGTCCTCTTTCGATTACAAAAGTCAATAATTCCAATAAAAGTTTGTCTTTTTCCGGATCAGCACTGCTACTGATATTATTTTCTGTGGCTTTAAAAGCAAGTAGTGAAGCTGACAAAACTATTGCCAACAATACCAATTTGAAGTTTCTTTTCATAAATAGCAAAATTGTATTCATTTTATTTCTAAGTATACAGCATTAAAAATTATGCCAACTCTGATTTAGACCTATATTTTGTGTAAATTAATGTGAAAATAATAACATTACCGAACAAAGTTATGAAAATTGTCATGCTGACAAATCTTAAAAAGAGTTAATTTTGTTTTTGTTATGCTTTGTTACCTGTAGTTTTGTAATTTTATTCGCATTATTTACTTTTTTAACCAATATGACTTCTCTTTAAAGTTACCCGTACAATGAAAAAACCGCTTATTTTAGTAACAAATGATGATGGTATCTCGGCTCCGGGCATCAGGGCCTTAATAGACGTGATGAAAACCTTAGGCGATGTTGTTGTGGTCGCACCTGACAGTCCTCAAAGTGCTATGGGTCATGCTATTACTATTAACAATACTATCTTTGTCAATAAAGTTCATTTCGATAGTGAATTAAAAGGAGAATACAGCAGTTCCGGAACTCCGGTAGATTGTGTGAAACTTGCGGTAAACGAAATTTTAAAACAAAAACCTGATTTGTGCGTTTCCGGAATAAATCATGGCTCTAATTCCTCTATCAATGTTATTTATTCAGGAACGATGAGTGCTGCTGTTGAAGCCGGAATTGAAGGAATACCGGCCATTGGTTTTTCGCTATTAGATTATGATTGGAATGCAGATTTTGAACCAATTAAAAAAGCTATACGAACAATCACCTCTGAAGTTTTAGCAAATGGATTACCGGATGGTGTGATTTTAAATGTGAATTTTCCGAAATTAAAAGAAGAAGAAATCAAGGGAATGAAAGTTTGTAGGCAGGCAAAAGCGTTATGGATGGAAAAATTTGACAAAAGAAAAACACCGCAAGGCAAAGATTATTATTGGTTAACCGGCGAATTTGTTAATCAAGATAAAGGAGAAGATACAGATGAATGGGCACTTGAACAAGGTTATATTTCAATTGTTCCGGTTCAATTTGATTTGACGGCTCATCATGCCATTCAAAAACTAAACACTTATAAATTTGAATTATAATGCAAAAAAGAGATTTATTTATCGGTTTTTTATTGGGGATAATCGGAGCAATACTTGGGGTATTCTTATTTATTACTTTTTTTACTTCGTATGATTTTCTGGAAGGAATAACTATTTTAAAATCCCAAAACTCTTTAGGCAAACTAATTGCTTTAGGTGCTGTTATCAATGTTGCTTTATTTTTTTTATTACTAAAATTTCAAAAAGATGTCATGGCACGAGGAGTTGTTTTAGCAACAATTGCCTTAACGATAGCTACTTTATTTGTGTAATTTATGAAATACTATATTATTGCAGGAGAGGCTTCAGGGGATTTGCACGGTTCAAATCTGATGAAAGCATTATACAAAAAAGATCCAAAAGCCATTATTCGGTTTTGGGGAGGCGATTTAATGCAAAAAACAGGCGGTATTTTAGTGAAACATTACCGGGATTTAGCTTTTATGGGATTTGCGGAGGTTCTCTTTAATTTAAAAACCATCGTGAACAATATTAGTTTTTGTAAAAAAGATATTGAACAATTTCAACCTGATGTACTCATTTTTATTGATTATCCGGGTTTCAATATGCGAATTGCCGAATGGGCTAAAAAGAAAGGTATTCCAACACACTATTATATCTCTCCTCAAATTTGGGCTTGGAAAGAAAATAGAATCAAAGCAGTTAAAAGAGATTTTGATAAACTCTATGTTATTTTACCCTTTGAAAAAGATTTTTATGAAAAGAAACATCATTTTCCGGTGGAATTTGTTGGCCATCCACTAATTGATGCCATTCATAACCGTGTAAAAATTGAAAACGAAACTTTTAGAAAAGAAAACAATTTAGACGAAAGGCCAATCATCGCTCTACTACCGGGAAGCAGAAAACAGGAAATCAGCAAGTTATTACATGAAATGTTGGCGATTGTTCCTGATTTTCCGGATTATCAATTTGTAATAGCCGGTGCACCCGGACAGGAATTTGACTTTTATAAACAATTTTTGACTAATAAAGCCGTTCATTTTATTACGAATAAAACATATGATTTATTGAGTGTGGCACATGCCGCTTTGGTCACTTCAGGAACAGCAACTTTGGAAACCGCTTTGTTTAAAGTCCCAGAAGTAGTTTGTTACAAAGGGAATTGGGCTTCTTATCAAATTGCAAAACGGATAATAACCTTGAAATACATTTCACTTGTCAATTTGATCATGGATGAAGAAGTGGTTACCGAATTAATTCAAAGTGAATGTAATTCGAAAAGAATCAAAGCGGAATTGACTAAAATTCTAAATTCAGAATACCGTCAAAAGCTCCTTAAAAAGTATGAAATTTTAGAAGAAAAATTAGGAGGAGAAGGAGCAAGTGAAAAAGTTGCCCAACTTATTGTTGCTTCAATTGCCAGATTTTAAATTGTTTTTTTTAACTTTGTAAAAATTAAAATTTCTTGAAGAATACTGTTTTAATAACCTTTTTGTTGCTGTTTTTGGTGAGTTGTAAACCCACTACTTCTGTTATTGTTACCTCTAAGGAGGAAGCACAAAAAAAAGGAATTTACAAAGCACCTCAACCAAACAAGGCAACAGTTTCAACAAACAAATCTGCTGGTAGTTCTTCTGTCAAAAAAGGTACAGAAAATACAAAATCGGAAAAAAAGCATAAAATCACCGATGTTGAGGATACTGATTTTGTTGCAGATAATGACAACACCTCTTATTTTATAAAACAATTAATCAATACGGCTATGCAATATAACGGAGTTCGTTACAGAGGTGGCGGGACTACCACTGCCGGTATGGATTGTTCGGGATTGGTTACAACTGTTTTTAAAACCTATGATGTTTCACTTCCCAGAAGTTCAAACGATATGTCAAAAGTGGGCGAAAAACTAAATCGCAATGAAATAAAAAAAGGTGATTTGGTGTTTTTCAGAACTAATGGCCGGAGTGTGATTAACCATGTCGGATTAGTTACAGAAGTTAAAGACGACGAGATCATTTTTATTCATTCCTCTGTTCAACGCGGCGTTATTATATCCTCTACTAAAGAACCTTATTATCAAAGAACTTTTGCTCAAGCCAACCGGATTTTGGGTGACGAATATTTTTAATTATAATTTTTTTCTGATTAATTAAATTTTTATTACTTTCGTATTAATGAGGGTAATGAAATTTCCAACCTTAAACATCACGCTTTGTGTTGTGTTGGGAATTTTGGCTTCAAACGAAGTTAAACCCGACATTAATTCTGCATGCCTTCTAGTTTCCCTATTGTTCATTCCTTTTTTATTGTTTTTTTGGCTTTCCAATAAAAAAGCGATTTTTCGTTTTTATTTTGGATTATCGGCTTATTTATTGAGTTTTTTCGTTGGTTTTATGGTTTATTCATTGCATTTCAAACATAATCAACCACTTCATTATTCCAATGAACTTAAGAATGAAAAATCACTCGTTGGAGGTGTTATTTCTGAAAAAATAAGACCCAATAAATTTACTCATAAGTATTTTTTAGAAGTAGAAACGGTTGATAAGATTGATAAAACAGGTAAATTATTAATTCTTTTGTCAAAAAAAGACGCCAAAAAGGAATTTCAAATAGGCGATGTTATTTTAGCTTATGCTTTTGTAAAACCAATTATCAGACCCCATAATCCCTACCAATTTGACTATGCAGCCCACTTAGAAAAAAAGGATGTTTTTCATCAATTGTATTTAGAGGATAATAATTACAGTGTTGTTAGTTGTGAGAAGAATTTATATTATAAGTTGGAACAAATTAGAAATGTAATTGTAACTAAACTTGAAAATGCCAATATTTCTTCTAACCGGCTCGAAATAATTAAAGCATTATTTCTAGGTCAACGTCAAGATATTGATCAGGAAACGAACAATCAATACTCTCAAGCCGGAGCAATTCATATATTGGCTATTTCAGGTTTACATATCGGAATATTATTATTCTTTTTCAAAACGTTACTCAAACCCTTGGAACGATTCAGGTATGGCAAAATTATTCTCCCGTTTCTGCTTATTTTCATTCTTTGGTCATTTGCTTTACTTTCCGGATTATCAGCATCTGTTGTTCGGGCAGTTACCATGTTTTCCTTTATCACAATTGGAATGTATATGAGACGAGAAACCAATATTTACAACACACTGGGTTCCTCCATTTTGCTTATATTACTTATTCGTCCCAATTTCTTATTTGACGTAGGTTTTCAATTAAGTTATTGTGCTGTGTTTTCAATTGTGACCATTCAGCCTTTATTCGCTAAGCTATGGAAATCCAGCAATAAAATTATTCAGTATTTTTATGACATTCTAACGGTTTCTTTTGCTGCACAAATTGGTGTACTTCCTTTGAGTTTATATTATTTTCATCAATTTCCCGGATTATTCTTTCTAACAAACTTGGTGGTAATACCCTTATTAACACTCATATTAGTATGTGGAATGATAGCTTTGCTATTTGCTGTTATGAGAATTCCAACTGAAATTTTCATTCATCTGTTATCTTTTTTAGTGGGATTGATGAATCGTTATGTGGCTTTTATTTCCTCTTTAGAAAAATTCATAATCAAGGGAATTCCTTTCAATTTAACACTTCTATTCAGCTCTCTTTTAGCATTAATTGGAATCGTTTTATGGTTTAAAAAACCAAAATTCAATAGAATACTGATTGCTTTAATTTTCATTCTTCTATTTCAATTATCAATTATTGGTTCGCTTGAATATCATAAGTCAAACGATGAGTTTATTATTTTTCAATACCCAAAACAAACCATATTGGCAAAAAAAACAAATAACTCGCTTACAATATTTAGTAATGAAAAAGATATTGCAGACAATTATGTCCTAAAAAATTATCTTCAAGCCAACTTTGGCCAAATCGGCTCTGTCACAAAACTCAAAAACATTTTACAAATAAATGATACTAAAATTTTAGTCATTGATAAAGGAGGCATTTATAGCATCCCCATAAAGCCAAACATAGTTTTATTAACCCAATCCCCAAAAATAAATTTAGAACGGTTAATTGGAGAATTAAATCCAGCAATTATTATTGCCGATGGCAGTAATTATAAATATTTAGTTGAGAATTGGCAGCAAACCTGTTTACAAAAAAACATCCCTTTTCACTCAACCAGTGAAAAGGGATATTATAAGATTGAATTAAACTAACTTATTTAGGCATAAATTGATTTACCGCCTCTAACCATTTTTCGGGTCCTCCAGCCACATAACCGGTTTTTCCTAATTGTTGCAAATTAATTTGAGTTCCGTTTTTCTGCGGACTGACAAACCAAATTGTTGGAAAACCTTGCACCTGGAATATTTGTTGCAATTGATCATTTTGTTGTTTTAGGCTTGCTTCTAATTGGGTTTTTTTAGGAAAATCCAATTCAACTAAAATCACTTTTTTAGACCATTCTACAAATTCAGGTTTTTGAAAAACCTCTTTTTGCAATTTAATACACCACCCACACCAATCACTCCCAGTAAAAAATAACATAAGTGGTTTTTTACTTTTTGTAGAAAGTTCTATCGCTTTATTAATATCTGTTTGCCACTTTAATTCTTGGGCACTCAACGTTTGAAGAGACCAAAAAAAGACAAAATATAAAATAATCTTTTTCATTTATTTCACAGTTTTTAATTCCGCTAATAATTGTTCCGGTTGATAATACCCAACAACCACTTTCGCTATATCTCCATTTTTGTCTAGAATATACATTGATGGATAACCTTCAACATTGAGAAAACCTGTAAATTCATGCATACTGTTTCTCCCTTTACGGGTAGCATCGTAGCCTGGATTTGTATATTTTTTCCCTTTATAATTAACTACCGAATTTCCTTCTCCGTTAAATTTAACCGCATAATATGTGGCGTTTATAAATTCTGACACTTCTTTGGTTTGAAAGGTATTTTTGTCCAACATTTTACAAGGTCCACACCAATCCGTATAAACATCCATAAATATTGGTTTCGGGTTTTTCTTTTGTAACGCTAATGCTTCATCAAGCGTCATCCATTTAATTTCCTGAGCTTGTGATGAAACTGTTGTAATAATTAGAAAAAGAGCAAAAAGTAATTTTTTCATAACATTTTTTTATAAGTTGAATTTCAAAAATAATGCCGAAATTTAAAATAATTATTTCACATCCTGCATTAATTTTTTCACAAAAGGTGAAATGGCAATTAAAACTAATCCAAAAACTAAAGCATAGATAGCTAAATCTTTATAACCATCCGCATATACTATTAATTTGTCAAAGTTTGAAGAATTCTCAGAAGCTTCAGCAATATTCGCTCCAAGAATACCGGCAAAATACTGTCCGTAAGCACTCGCTAAAAACCACATTCCCATAATAACCGCTTGTGTCTTTTGAGGAGAAAGTTTTGTCATGGCCGACATTCCGATGGGTGATAAACACAATTCCCCAAAAGTAATCACCAACCAACCCATTGTAAATAAATCTAAAGAAGTAATCCCATCCGGGTTTGAAAAGAATTTTGTATAATAAAACACATAGAATCCTCCCGCTAAGAAAAGAAAAGCTAAACCAAATTTGACTACCGTATTTGGCTCAATTTTTCGCTTATTCATCCAAAGCCAAGCCATTCCTACTAATGCTGCAAAGGCTATAACAAAAAAGGAATTCGAAGAATTATTTACTCCATTAGGGTCTAACTTTACACCCAGAACGGTATTATCTAGATTATTGGCTGCAAATAAACTTAAAGAACCGCCACTTTGTTCAAAAAAGGCCCAGAAGAAGATTGAAAATAGTATAAAGACTAGAGCTGCTAACAATTTTTTATTTTCCACTAATGAAAAGTTTCTCATTTCAAAAAACAAATACAGTAAGGCTAATGGTCCGATTATAAACATAAAATAATCGGTATATTCCGTTTTAGCAACCATGGTCATAATAATTGGAATGATTACTAATGAGCCAATATAAGTCGCAATTTCTAAAGTTCTCCTTTTAGATTTTTCTAAATGAGCCAGAGGAGAAAGACCTATTTCTCCTAATGTTTTTTGTGTTTGTGTAAAAGTAAGTAAGCTCACAATCATCACCACTGCCGCAAATCCGAAAGCAATATTCCATCGCAAATGCTCAGGAATGAATGATTCCCATAATGTTCCGTTTGCCACGGCAATACAAATATAACCACCCAATAAAGCTCCCAGATTTACTCCCATGTAGAAAAAAGAAAAACCGGCGTCTCTTCTATTGTCGCCATCGCGGTAGAGTTTACCCACCATGGTAGAAATATTTGGTTTAAAAAACCCTGTCCCAATGATTGTAAAACTAATTCCGAAAAAGAAAAATTGTTTAGGGTCTATTGCCAAAATAATGCTTCCCACAATCATTAACAAACCACCCCAAAAAAGTGATTTTCTATAACCAAGAATTTTATCTGCAAATAATCCTCCAATAAATGTAAAAGCATAAACAAATGCTTGAGTAGCTCCATATTGTAAATTGGCTGTTTTTTCATCCATCATCAGCTGGCTCACCATAAATACGGCCAACATGCCACGCATTCCATAAAAACTGAAACGCTCCCACATTTCGCTAAAGAAAAGGTACCACAATTGTTTTGGGTACTTTCCTTTAAAATCATGAATTTCTTCTACTGTATACATTTCGTTATTTTTAATTAATTCCTTTTTCTTTCATAACTTTATTCAGTTGTTTCAAAAGAACAAACATGAGTAACGTTGCAAACATCAATAATCCGAAATTTATCCAGAAGAAGTCAGCTTTATTATCATAGGTATCCCATAAACTAGCTAAAACGCCACTTAATTTATTTCCAATAGAAGTTGACAGGAACCACCCTCCCATCATGAGTGAAGTAATGTTGGTTGGACTTAATTTTGAAACAACTGACAATCCCATAGGACTCAGAAACAATTCACCGATGGTTATGACTCCGTAATTCGCCACTAACCACCAAACACTCACTTTTTCCGAACCATTCCCTCCCATATTGACGGCTGCCACCATGACTAAAACAGATAAAGCTGAAATCAATAATCCGAATGCAATTTTTGTAGGTGTTGAGGGCTCTTTCTTCCTGCCTCTTAAAAAGGTGAAAAAAGCAACCACAAGTGGCGTTAAAAGGATTACCCAACCCGGATTAATGGATTGGCTTAAATTAGCTGACCATGTGAAAATTTTACTATTCTCTTCGGGTAATTTTTCTTTTTTAACGTTTCTAAAATACAACGGATAATCAACTACTTTTATAACTTTCCCATCTTTCTTTTGAATTCTGAAAGCTTCATCATAAAGAGCTACTGAATCTCTTTTGTATACCAATGTGTCTGTTAAAACTAATTTTGAAGCAATAGTCTGGGAAACACCTGTTAGCTCTCTGTCAGTATATTTGTCACCCCAATTATTTAATGCTGAACCATTTAATTTAAAAACCGCCCAAAACAAAATAACTACGCCAAATATGGTTAACAACGCTCCAATTGGTCTTTTATCCTCTTTTTTAGCTTTGAAATATAAACTGGCATAAAAGAAAATAACCGGTATACAAGCAAAAATAAAAGCATCTGTACTATCAGAACCAAAAATTGAACAATTTGGATTTGCATCCGATTGAACACCATTGATAAACCAACCTATTATTCCGAAAAGTGCCGACGGTAATAAAATGAATAATACAATTTTATAAAAGGGCATATCGCCTTCTTGAACACCTTTCTTTTCTGTTTTGTTTCCATAATGTTTCGTTCCTAAAATAAACACAATAACTCCAATAAACATGCCTACCCCAGCCGCCATAAAAGCATATTGCCAACCAAAAAGGATTTTTAAAGCTGCACCAAAGAAATTACAAATAAAGGCCCCAATATTTATTCCCATATAGAATATGTTATAACCCTCATCTTTTTTTTCTTTGAATTTATCTTCATTATAAAAATTACCCAGCAGAGTTGAAATATTAGGTTTAAAAAAACCATTTCCTACGATAACTAACGTCATAGCAATGTAAAGTACCGTTATATTATGAATTCCCATCATAAAATAACCGGCACCCATCATCAATCCACCAATGATAATTGACTTTTTGTAACCCCAATACCTATCAGCAATTAAACCACCAATAAAAGGGGTCAGAAAAACCAAAGCGATAAATGTTCCGTATAAATCGGATGCTTCTTTTTCGGTCATAGCAAAACCGGCCTCTACATCTTTAAGGTATAAAGTAAAAATACCAATCATTAAATAATACCCGAAACGTTCCCACATTTCAGACAAAAACAAATACGGCAGTGCTTTAGGATGACTTTTCCACATAAATTATTAGATTAAATAACAAACCTGCGAGAATGTTTCGCAGGTTTGAAAGATATGAAAATATTTTTAAAAACTAATTAACGAACACCGTGCATCATTTTTTTCAATTTAGGAGTAAGAGCCATTAAAATAACAGCTGCTAATCCACATAGAATTACGAAAACCATGAAGAATTCGAACAAATTATTGATTTCAAAACCAGCAAAAACAGGATTTGTTGGACTAATTTGATTGTCGGCCAATAATTTTAATTGTTCGGCCGTTGGTGTAACTGTTTTATCTAAAACTGCTTGTAAATCGATACCCATATCTTTCGCTTTGTTAAATTTTTCACCGGTTGCCGGTAAAATCGAACCTAAAGTACCCGCTAACGCATAACCGGCTGCATTTGATAAGAAGAATACACCGTATAGCAAAGAAGCAAAACGTTTAGGAGATAATTTACCTACTAATGATAATCCTATTGGGGACAAACATAATTCGGCACACGTTTGAATTAAGTATAATAATATTAACCACTTAATAGCTAACAAACCATCATTTCCTAAATCCTTGACATTATAAGCTATGATGAAATAACTTAAAGCAATTAGAGCTAATCCAACGGCTTGTTTTACTGGTGAAATTGGTTCTTTTCCGTGTTCTCTTAATTTATCCCAAAGTAAACTAAATGGAACGGCAAAAATCACTACAAATAAACCATTGAAAATTTGCACCATAGAAGGCGGCATATTATATCCAAAGAAATTTCTATCCGTTTGATTATCTGCAATGAATGTTAGTGAAGAACCCGCTTGCTCAAAAGCGGCCCAGAAAAATATCACAAAAAAGGCTACAATATAAATTACTAAGATTCTGTCTCTCTCAACTTTTGTAAGAGAAGAATCGGAAATAATTAAACCCGCCAATGAAATACCACTAGCATAAATAATCGAATAAATAATGTTTTGATCAAACACGTAATGAAAAACTAATCCCAATCCAATGAAACCAACAACTGCTCCAATTAAAGCTGTTTGAGAGAAAATTGCTTTTTGAGACTCTCCTTCTTCATAATCATCATTAACGTTGTGTTTTGGCAAACCACCAATTGGTCTTCCTTCCGGAGTAACCACATATTTATTCTTTAAAAAATAAAATATTGCAGTTCCAATTAACATTGCAATTGCCGCAGCTAAAAATCCATATTTAAAAGCATGAATATCTCTAATCCCATCTACATCTTTAACATCTCCAACAATTGGACAAATTAATTGACCTAAAAAGGCACCCATATTGATACCCATATAGAAAATAGTAAAAGCTGTATCTAATTTACTTTTTTCCTGTTTTGGATATAAACTACCCACCATTGAGGAAATATTTGGTTTAAAAAAACCATTCCCAAAAATGATTATTCCTAGTGCCGACCATAATAATGTATCTGCTAAAGAAAGGTTTGTACCAAAAACACTAGCACTTAGAAACAACAAAAACTGTCCTACAGCCATCATTAAACCACCTAAAAGAATACAATTTCTGTTTCCAAAAAATCGGTCAGCAATAAAACCGCCTAACATTGGGGTCAAATAACAAAGCCCTAGGAAACCACCATATATCAACGAAGCTTCAGCTTCATTTTTCATTAAAGCGTTTACCATGAACAAGGTCAAAATGGCTCTCATACCATAGAAATTGAACCTCTCCCACATCTCGGTTCCGAATAATACCCAAAGTCCTTTTGGATGTCCTGATTTTACTGCTACTTCACTCATAAAATTTGTTTTGGTTAGTTATAGGTTTTGGTTAATATAGTTTGTCATTTTAGTATACAATTGCAAGCGTATTTTTCCGCCATAAATACCGTGATTGGTGTCCGGATAAATGGCTTGATCAAATTGTTTATTGGCTAATTGCAAGGCTCGAATCATGCGGGTTGCATTTTGAAAATGAACATTATCATCCGCTGTTCCGTGAATGATTAAATAATTTCCTTTCAATTTATCTACGTGATTGATAGGTGAATTGTCGTCATAACCACTTGCGTTTTCTTGAGGCGTTTGCATGTATCGTTCCGTATAGATTGAATCGTAAAAACGCCAGTTGGTTACCGGAGCAACTGCAATCGCCATTTTGAAGACATCGTTCCCTTTTAGGATACAATTACTCGACATAAATCCACCGTAACTCCAACCCCAAATTCCGATTCTGGTTTTATCAACATAAGTATAATTTCCCAATACTTTTGCTGCATCAATTTGATCTTCCACTTCGTATTTACCTAATTCTTTTTGGGTCACTTTTTTGAAAGCTGCACCTTTGAATCCAGTTCCTCGGCCATCCACACAAGCTACTAAATAGCCTTGTTGAGCCAACATCATGTGCCAATAATCATTTGCTCCTAACCATTGATTTGCCACTTGTTGAGAACCCGGACCGCTATATTGAAACAACAATAACGGATATTTTTTTGACGCATCAAAATCCTTTGGTTTGATGATATAAGCATTCAATTTATGCCCTTTTTCGGTTGTTAATTCAAAAAATTCTTTTGTGGGAAGATTGTAGCTTTTAAGTTTTGAAGCTAATTCATTGTTATCAACGATTGATTGAACTTGCTTTCCGTCTTTTGAATTGTGTAATGTGAACGAAGTTGGTTCGGTTGAACTAGAAAAAGAATTGATAAAATATTGAAAATTAGGACTGAAAGTTGCCTTGTTGGTTCCGGTTTTGTTGGTTAATCGAACATTACTTTTTCCATCCAATTTAATTTTATAAACATCACGATTGATGGAACCATTTTCAACCGATTGATAATAAACTTGTCCATTTTTCTCATCAAAACCATAATAGGAAGTCACTTCCCAATTCCCCTTGGTGATTTGATTGCGAAGCTTTCCGGATTTATCGTAATGATAAATGTGATTAAAACCATCTTTTTCTGAGGTCCAAATAAAACTATTGTCTTGCAAAAAAGTTAGGTTGTCAGTTACCTCTACATAGGCTGTGTCCTTTTCATTTAATACAACTTTAGTTGTACCCGTTTTTGCCTCTACAAAAAGTAAATCTAAATTATTTTGATGACGGTTCAAAACTTGTACACTTAACGCATTCGCGTCGTTGGTCCATTTCATTCGGGCTATATAAAAATCGCTGTATTGACTTAAATTAATTTTATTAGTTGCATTGGAAGCAACATCATAAATATGCAAAGAAATCAACGCATTTTTTTCTCCTGCTTTTGGGTATTTAAACACTTCTTGTGATGGGTATAATTCTTTTCCAAAAACATCCATTGAGAATTCAGGCACATTTGATTCATCAAATTTTATATAGGACAAATGTGTCCCGGATTTGTTCCAATCAAAGGCTCTTACAAAAGCAAATTCTTCTTCATACACCCAATCAGTAATTCCGTTGATGATTTCATTTTTCTTTCCGTCATTAGTAATTTGCGTATGCTTTTTAGACGCCACATCTAAAACAAATAAATCATTTTGATAACCATAGGCAATTTTTTTTCCATCCGGAGAAAATAGTGGTTCCTGAATTTTATAATCGGCTACTTTTTGAAGAGTTTTGGTAGCAATATCATAAATATAAAAATCGGCAACGGAAGAATGACGATAAATTTGCTCAGAATTTAAAGCAATCAACAATTGCGTTTCTGCTTCATTAAAGGTGTAACTATCAATAGATGATAACTCAACGTGATTTTTAGAATCAACTAATGTGCTTACTTTTTTTAATGTTGCAAAATCATATAAATCAATTTGAAAGGTTTTTGAAGCTCTGTCAAAATTAAGAACCGTATATTGATTCGTTTTTTTCATAGCCTGAAGAGCATCCATCCCTTTAGTTCGGAAAGCACCGGAAGCCCAAATATCTTCTAATGTTATTTTTTGTTGCCCAATTGCAGCAAAAGAAATAAATAGAAACAAGAAAATTACTTTATTAAAATGATTCATAGTTGGCATGTTAAAAAAACGTTCAATTTTAGTGAAAAAAATGGAATAATTCGTCCTTTTATGTGTTAAATAGCAATTTTAGATTTTTTAAAAAGTTTGAGATTTTAAAAAAATTACATTCTAATTTTAATTTTTATTAAATTTGTGTATTAATCTAATCCTGATGGAAACTATTCGAATTCAATTTCAACCCAATTTAAAATCTAAAATTCTTGAATTATTGAGTTCATTTTCAGAGAATGAAGTGCAAATCATTCAAGAGGATCCTTCTTTTGAAAAAAACAAAAGAATTCTTGAAGAGGAACTTAAAAACATTGAGAGCGGAAAATCTAAATGTGTTTCTATGGAAGAATTAGATTTGGTTATGGAAAAAATAATTTCAACCTATGAAGATTAGATTTTCTGAAAAATTCATTAATGATCTATCTGAACAAGTTGTATTCATTGCAAAAGACAAACCAAAAGCAGCAAGAAAATTCAAAAACGATTTATTAAGATACATTTCAAAAGATTTAAAAACTCCTTTTAATTTCAGGAAATCAATTTATTTTGATGATGAGTTAATTCGAGATTACATTTTCAAAGGATATACTATCACCTTTAAAGTCAATTTACAAAAAAAAGAAATAATTGTTTTTGGGTTTATTAAATACAAGAATTCACTCTGATTTTATAAATTCTTAACTACTATCTTTGCATTACATAAGATTTAAGCAACAACCATGAACCACGAAGTTTCCGGATTTTCAAAATTATCCAAGATTGAAAAAATCGATTGGATTGCTCAAAACTATTTTTCTGAACCCAAAGTTGCTGTTGCATTACTTCAAAACTATTGGAATAGTGATGAAAAACTGCAACAATTGCATGATGAATTCATTGAAAACACCATTTCCAATTTTTATTTACCGTTAGGAATTGCTCCCAATTTCAACATCAACGGAAGGAATTATACAGTTCCGATGGTTATAGAAGAAAGTTCGGTGGTTGCGGCTGCCGCAAAATCAGCTAAATTTTGGTCAAAACGAGGCGGATTTAAAACCACTGTTTTGAATACTGAGAAAATTGGTCAAGTGCATTTTATATACAAAGGTGAAACTTCAAAATTGGTTGCTTTTTTTAATCAAACGAAAGCAAAATTTTATTCTGAAACCGAAAGCATCACTAAAAACATGCAAAAAAGAGGTGGCGGAATTTTAGATATTGTCTTAAAAGACAAAACCTCCGATTTAGAAAATTATTTCCAACTGCATGCCACTTTTGAAACAAAAGACAGTATGGGGGCTAATTTTATCAACTCTTGTTTGGAACAATTTGCTAAAACATTGAAAGCAGAGGCTCAAAATTACACTGCTTTTTCTGAAGAAGAAAAAAACATTGAAGTAGTCATGAGTATTCTTTCCAATTATGTGACCAATTGTATTGTTCGAGCAGAAGTTTCCTGTCCTATTGAAGAATTAGCTGAAAAACACATCGAAAACCCAACGGAATTTGCCGAAAAATTTGTTCGTGCCGTGCAAATAGCAACAATCGAACCTTATCGTGCCGTTACCCACAACAAAGGCATTATGAATGGTGTAGATGCTGTTGTTTTAGCGACAGGTAATGATTTTAGAGCCGTAGAAGCCGGGGCCCATGCTTATGCGAGTAGAACCGGGAAATATAGCAGTTTATCGTATGCAAAAATTGAAAAGGGTATTTTTAGTTTTTGGCTAGAGATTCCTTTGGCTTTAGGAACAGTTGGTGGATTAACCTCTTTACATCCTTTAGTTAAATTAAATTTAGAAATACTTGAAAAACCTTCTGCAAAGGAACTCATGCAAGTAGTTGCCGCTGTTGGTTTGGCACAAAACTTTGCTGCTTTGCGTTCACTCACAACCAAAGGAATTCAGGAAGGACATATGAAAATGCACTTAAATAATATTTTAAATCAATACCATGCAACGGCTGAAGAACGCATTCAGGTTTTAGCCTATTTTAAAGACAATACTATTTCACATGCTTCTGTTTCAGAATTTATGGAACACTTGCGAAAATAAAATACCCTTGAAAAAAACTTTTTACAGCAACGGAAAATTACTTCTAACCGGAGAATATGTCGTTTTAGATGGAGCACTTGCCTTGGCATTGCCGACAAAATTTGGTCAAAACTTATTGGTAAAACCCGGCAAAACAAACGAAATTAACTGGAAAAGCATTGATGCAGATGGAAGCACTTGGTTTGAAGAGGTGTTTACTTTTGATTCTATCGTTCAAGAAAACAAAACAATGAGCGAAAATCCTATTCATAAAACATTGATTGAAATTTTACACGAGGCTTTTCAGATGAAACCGGATTTTCTGTTAGGTAATAATGGCTATTCTATTGAAACTAATTTATCCTTCCCAAAAAACTGGGGATTAGGCACTTCTTCCACACTAATTAATAACATTGGACAATGGTTAGAGCTTGATGCTTTTGAATTGTTACAACGAAGTTTTGGAGGAAGCGGTTATGATATTGCCTGTGCTAAAAAAGATAATCCAATTATCTATCAATTAATAAATAATCAACCAAGTTATAAAAAAGTAGCTTTTTATCCTGAATTTAGAAATCACTTATATTTTGTGTATTTGAATAGAAAGCAAAGTAGTAAATCGGCCATTGCAAATTACATCAATAAGCAAAATGAAATTGGAAAAACGATTGAAAAAATAAACGCCATTACTAAGTCCATTTTATCAACTTCTGATTTAAAGACCTTTGCTTATGAAATAGAAAAACATGAAAGCATCCTTAGTGAAGTCTTAGAGATGAATACCATTAAAGAAGCTTTTTTTGATGACTTTAAAGGTGTAATCAAAAGTTTAGGTGCTTGGGGCGGCGATTTTGTATTAGCCATTTCAAAGGAGAATCCTTCCGGCTATTTTAAAGAAAGAGGTTTTGATACAGTTATTTGTTATGATGATATGATTTTAAAATAGAAACTTCTGCTCTCTCAAATTTGAAGGTCAAGCTATAATACAAAAAATCCCAACTTATCGGTTGGGATTTCTTATAAACATACAGTTTGAATTAATAATTAAACTGGAATCTATTGTCTTTAATTTCTGCTTTATCTTTTAAGGCTGAGAATACGCGATTCACACCCGATGCATTTTGAGATTTTAACGCATTGAGTTGAGCGGAATAATCTTGAGTTGGCAATGCTTTTGTCACTTTAGTTGTTTTAACAACAAAAACACTTGCATTTCCTTCAATTGGAGCAGAAAGCTTGTTTGCAGGAGTTGAAAAGGCAAAACCAACAACTTTTGGTTCATAACCTAAAGTAGCCACTACAGGATTTTCTAATGTTACATCAGCAGCATTTTGAACCTGAACAGCATTTGCTGTTGCCATAGCTTCTAAGGTAGCTCCTTTCATTTTTGCCATTATTTTTTCGGCTTTCTTTTTATTTTTCAAGATTGGTTCCACTTGAAGGCGAGC